>CACZIV010000003.1 GCA_902781305.1 Pseudoselenomonas ruminantium | reverse complement strand
TCCACCTGTTCCCATACCGAACACAGTAGTTAAGCACTCATACGCCGAAAGTACTTGTCTGGAGACGGACTGGGAGGATAGGGCGTTGCCAGTTAAGCCGAAAGCACCCTATGGGGTGCTTTTTTCGTATACAAATTTTGCGCAAATGAATAAGCCCAGCATAACTGGGCTTATTTGTCTATCTGGATATTATTTTAAGCAGGCTTGAATAATGAACTGATTAGCCAGTACGTTCATATTGGCCGAGTTAATCTTGCCAGCGGCTGCGAAGTCTTCCCAGGCTTCGTTGTATTTTTTCTGTCCGATATGGCAAAGACCAATGAGATTCTGTGCGTCAGCAGAGCGGGCTTCGATTTGCAGGAGTTTTTGCAGGTCGGCAATGGCTCCATCATAGTCGCGGTTACGGTAGCGGAGCAATGCGCGGTTGTACCAGGCTTGATTGGTGTTCGGCTGCAGGGTAATCAGCTGGTCGTAGGCTTTTCGTGCGGCTTTTTTGTCGCCGAGTTTTTCCGCGGTGATGGCCAGATTGAAAAGAGCCTCGCCGGACTGTGGATTTAATTTCTGCGCAGCGGCAAAATCGGTTTGGGCTTTTTTGAAGTCATCGCGATTGTAATAGACAATGCCCCGATAGATTAAATTGGCTGCTTCATCAGGTGCTTTGCTGATTTTTTTCTGGGCTGCCTGCAGGGAGGCTTCGGAGCCGTTAGGGGCCTGAGCCTCCCGCCAAAGCATGAGGATTTCCTGACCATAGTTTTTGCCGGGGACGGCCCAGGCGCCGTTGAGTTTTGTCCAGGTCAGCACCTTGCCATGGAGGTCCGGGCGGTTGTTCACTACATGCTGGTAGCGTGGGTCAACAAGCGCCTGTACAGGGGGCTTATATTTAGTATAGGCTAGAAGGTGTTGGATATGGGCACGGACACCAAGTTCTGGCGTAGCAAAGCTGTAGCCGGGTTCATGGTTGCCCGTTGCGCCCAAACCGCAGAAGTTATTTTGTTTTGGGGAAACATCACCACCATAGGCAAAGAAGCCGGTTTCTTTTAGTGCCTGACAGAGTGCCACATCGGGGCGTACACCTTCAACGGCGGCTTCTTTGTAGTAATAGCCGACAATTTCCTCTACAGAGCAGTTAAGCTTGGGCGTAGTATTGCGCTTTTTGATAAACGCGGTCATCTGCTCCGGACTAGCTTCGGCTGTTCCTAGAATGGTGATGGTTTCCGGATTTTCCGTTACCTCCATCATGGGGATAGCAAAAGCCGGCTCACAGCGAAAATGTACAGAGGAAATCGCCCGTTTATTGATTTCTCCAGGCATTTTATCCGGGAAGGCGGGACGGCCTTCAATGGTACGCTGGGCAACAGGAGTATCTTTAACGGGGGCAGCACAGCCGGCAACCGGCAGCAGCAGGCAGCCAAGGGTTAACGCGGGAACGATAGTGCGAACAAGGCGCATGTTAATAACCTCCTTCAAGTTTGAATCTCCTTATCAGTATAACACAATTACCCAGTGTTTTAGCAAGTGAGCAGGGATATCCTTTTTGGCGGCGAAAATATATTAAAAAGACTGGGCGAAAGGAGCGGAGCTGGTGAATACGGGGGAGTTTTTGGCTGTTTATGAGCGGGCACTGGCGAGCTATAAGCAGGGAGATTGTGACGATGCCTGGCAGATAATAACGGACTTCGAGCAGCAGCACAGCATGAAAACACTGTTGGGGTATTTATTGAAGGCGTATATTCTGCGCACGCGCAAACAATATGTATCCGAAGTTTCGCTGCTTAATGATTTGGTGCGTGACTTTGCGGATAGTGAAGATAAAAAACGTCTGGCGGATGCCTATAGCCTGCTGGGGGCGGCCTATCGTATGCTGGGACAGAGTGAGGCGGCAGTGGCGGCTTTTGTGCGGTCTGCGCAGCTAGAGCCGAGTACAGGCAGAAAATTGACGGAAATCAGCAATGCGCTTTTTGCGGCAAATGCCATTGAGGATTTGCCTGCAGCGAAGATGCAGGAGCTTTATGCTGCATATCGTCACGATTTGCAGGAAATGGCGGTACAAGCCTATCCGAAACCGGCATGGCACCATGCTAAAATCCGTGTGGGCTATCTGTCTGCGGATTTGCGGGACCATGCAGTGGGACAATTTGTAAGACCATTTTTTTTCCATTATAATCCTGCTGATTTTGAAGTTATCGTCTATCAGCTCAATAAGGACAGCGATTTTGTCACGGAGGATTTACGCGGTGCTCCTGTGCATTGGCGGGATTTGGCTGGTGCGGAATTTGCAGAGATTGCCCAAGTCATTCACGAGGATGAAGTGGATGTTCTCGTAGAATTAGGCGGCCATACCGCAGGCAATGCGCTGCCGGTTTTTGCCTATCGCCCCGCGCGCGTGCAGTTATCGGGGATTGGTTATTTTAATAGTACAGGAATTTATGAATGCGATGGGTTCTTATCGGATATTTACTGTGCGCCGGAGGAAAATTCGCCTTATTTTACGGAGAAGTTGCTGCGTCTGCCGCATACGCATTTTTGCTACCAGCCCTATAAAACGTTTCCCAAGGTATCGCCGCCGCCCTGTCTGCAAAATGGCTATATCACCTTTGGTTCCTTCAATAACTTTGCCAAGGTCAATGATGGGATGCTGCTTTTATGGCGGGAAATTTTACTGCGGGTGACTAATTCCCGCCTGATACTCAAACATCAGCTGTTGGGGACAGAGGAGGGCCGAGCGTATACGCTGAATCGGCTGAAAAAATTGCAGCTGCCTATAGAGCGGATTGAATTGCGTCCGTACGCGAAGGATTATTTGCAGGAGTATGCGGATATGGATATTGCGCTCGATACCGCACCTTATCCCGGAGGGCTTACCACCTGTGAGGCGCTTTATATGGGCGTGCCGGTGGTGGTACTATCTGGCAATCGTCATGGTGCCCGTTTTGGCAAGAGTTTCTTGTCCAATCTAGGCTTGGCGGAACTGGCAGCAGAAGATGCCAGTTAGTATGTGAATATTGCGGCGGCTATGGCCGGAGACCAGGAACTGCTACTAGCTTTGCGACAGAATTTGCGGCGGATGATGCAGGCTTCACCATTGATGGATGCGCAGGGGTATATGTGGGATGTGGAGCATTTGTATCGCAAAATTTTGGCGGAGATAAATTAATTGGTAAGCAGGAAAAGATTGTCTGACGTCGAATAGTCAAATTAAAGACAAGAAGCGCAATCGTTGGATAAGGGAATAAGAGGCGAATTTGGAGGGATAGGTATGTCGTTAAAAGGAAGATTTTTGTTGATGGTTATCGGTATTGCTGTGCTGACCACTATTTGTGTCAGTGCGGCGTTTATCGTCAATCTGAAGTCGGAGTCGGAGCGGCAGGTTGCTTCGGTAAAGCAGACCATGATTACGGATGTGGAGCGGGAACTGAAAATTGAGACGGAAACCGCGATATCCATCATTAAGCAAGTCTATGACCGTCAGCAAAAAGGGGAACTCACCGAGGAGCAGGCCAAGAAACAGGCGGCTGATTTGGTGCGTGATTTGCGCTATGACGATGGTAAGGGCTATTTTTGGGTGGACACCTATGATGGCGTAAATGTTGTGCTTTTGGGGCGTGATACGGAAGGCAAATCCCGCATCGGCCTGACGGACCCTTCCGGCAAGCAATTCATTAAAGAAATGATTGAAAATGGCCGCAAGGAAGGCGGCGGCTATACGGATTTGATGTTCGCTAAGCCTAATGAGACAACGCCGCTGCCCAAGCGTAATTATACCGCAACCTTTGCGCCCTATAAGTGGGTACTGGGAACTGGTGTCTGGATTGATTACATTGACAGCCGGATTGCCGAAGAACAGGCGGCTGCTGACGAAGCGTTTAAGTCTACCTTGATTAACACGATTATCATCAATATTGTGCTGCTCGCTATTTTCTCGGCATTGGGCATGTGGGCCGCAAATTCCTTGGTCGGGCCGCTGCAGATTGTAACCGCTCGTTTGGGGGTTATGGCGACGGGCGATTTGCGGGAGGACAACTCCCTGGAGGAAGTCTTCCATCGTACCGATGAAATCGGTGAGATGAGCCGTGCTTTGCATAAGGTGCAGACGGAAGTCAGCAGCATGATGAAGCAGATTATCGAGGCGAGCCAGCAGGTGGCATCTTCCTGCCAGCAGCTGACCGACAGCTCGGAACAATCCGCAGAAGTCAGCGGCACGGTGGCTAATTCCATCGTCAATGTGGCCGGTTCCTGCAGTGAGCAGTTCACCGAAGTGGAAAACGCCAGCAGCAATATTGAAAGCCTGTCGCAGAGCATGGAACGGTTTAAGAAGACCATTGAACATGCCGGCCAGGTAGTATCGGAAGCCAAAGGGCAGGCCGACAGCGGCGAAAAAGAGGTCACTGGTGCGGTGAAGCAGATGGAACTCATCGAGCAGTCCGTAAGCCAGTCGGCTCAGGTTATTGAAGAATTGGGCAAGGAATCCGATAAAATCGGCACGATTGTGGATGCGATTTCCCAAATTGCTGAGCAGACGAACCTCTTGGCGCTGAATGCGGCGATTGAAGCAGCACGGGCCGGTGAACATGGCCGTGGCTTTGCCGTAGTAGCCGATGAAGTCCGTAAGCTGGCGGAGCAGTCCAGTTCTTCGGCAGGGGAAATTTCCAGTTTGATTGGTTCCATTCAGGAAAAAGCCCGCAATGCCGTATCCGTTATGCAGGATGGCGTATCGCAGGTACAAAATGGTGTAGGTGCCGTCAATGGTGCCGGTAACAGCTTTAAGGATATTGCCGGTATGGTTGAGCAGGTTGTGGATGAAACCACAGAAATGGAACGTACGGTGGCAAGTCTGGCGAAAAATACCAGCACCATTGCCGATGCGATTAATAAGATTAGCGAGATGAGCCGCAACGTCGCCTCCGAAGCAGAATCGGTATCGGCTGCCACTGAGGAACAGACGGCTACCATGAATGAGATTGCCGGTGCCAGCCGCCGTCTGACGGAAATGGCCGAAAGCATGGAATCCTCTGTGGAGCGGTTCAAGATTTAACTGTCTTGACAGGAAAAAAAGGCAATGCTAACATAAATAGCAAGTTAATTGTGATGGTTTCGGCGGAAACATTCTGCCGAAGCCATCTTCGTGTATCAGGTAGTGAAGGAGAATTCTATGCAGGACTTGATTGGTCAGGGTATAAAGGACATTACGCAGGATATATTAGCCGATTACGATAAAGCGCGTCATATAGACAAGCTGGACGTATTCAATCAGCCGGATACCAAGGTTATTTATGAATTGATTGGGGAGCTTACGCGGGTTGCCTATCCCGGTTACGTTAAAGACCCACATTATCGGATTTACGATATTCGCAATAATTTGTCCATGGTGATTGAAGATATCGCTTTCCGTCTGAATAAGCAGATTGCCATTGCGCTGCGCTATGGCATGAAGCTCGATGAGGAAACGTTGGATGCGACCAAGGCTGAATCACAGCGCATTACCTTGGCGTTCTTGCGGCAGATTCCCAAGATTCGGGAGTTTTTGGCGACGGATGTGGAAGCACTCTTTGATGGTGACCCCGCAGCTGAAAGTGCAGATGAAATCATCTTTGCGTATCCGGGGCTCTATGCGGTGACGGTGTTCCGCTTTGCACATGAGCTCTATAAGCTCAATGTGCCGGTGATTCCCCGCATTATGACGGAACTGGCGCACAGCAAGACGGGCATTGACATCAATCCGGGCGCGACCATCGGCAAGTATTTTATGATTGACCATGGCACGGGCATCGTTATTGGGGAAACCACGGAAATCGGCGAACATGTGAAAATCTATCAAGGCGTGACCTTGGGGGCACTGTCCACTTCCGGTGGGCGGAAATTGTTCAATAAAAAACGTCATCCGACCATTGAGGACAATGTGACCATTTATTCCGGGGCGTCTATCTTAGGCGGTGACACGGTGATTGGCAAGGGCTCACTGATTGGCGGCAATGTATTTTTGACGCATTCGGTGCCACCGGAAACCCGTGTCAGTGTGAAGAATCAAGAATTGCGCTACAATATGGGCAGCTGCGATTTATAAGGTGTTTTACCTTCATTCCTATATTTCTGTCAATTCACACTTGCGCTTTGAAATAGGCGTGTTATAATGGATATCCCCATCAATGAGTTTTTTCGTTTTTTACTTTACTGCAAAGCAAGGAGTTTTGAAATGTCGAGAATTAAAGACGCTTTTGATGCCGTAGCTGCGGCCATCATCGCTCAGAAGGATTATTTGTCGAATATTGATGCTAAAGCCGGTGACGGCGATCATGGTTTTAATATGGCCCGCGGGTTTAGGGCCGCGCAGGAAATCGTCGATGAAATGGAAGACACGAGCCAGCCGGGCCCGGTGCTTAAGAAAATCGGCAAGGCCCTGATTCAGAATGTGGGCGGCGCTGCCGGTCCGCTCTATGGTGCAGCTTTTGTCAAAGCCGGTGAAGCCTGTGATGAAGAAACCCGCATGAATATCAAGAGCTTTGAAAAGCTTTTGGGGGCTGCTGTTGAAGCGATTCAGACCAGAGGCCGCGCAGAGCGGGGCGATAAGACCATTTTGGATGCGCTGATTCCCATTTACGAATGTTTCCTGCCGGAGAATGTGGAAGGCAAGAATCTCTATGATGTATTGCAGGAAGCATCCAAAGCAGCTGGTGATGGTGTGAACTACACCAAGGAAATCCCGGCGAAAAAAGGCCGTTCCAGTCTAGTGGGCGAACGCAGCATCGGTGTGGAAGACCCCGGTGCTGTCAGCACGATGCTGATGTACCGCGCCCTGTATCAGTTCTTAAAGCGCTAAGCTTTAGATAGTTAGTTTTTAGGAGGAAGTTTCATTGAGTCAGAAGGTTCGTACCCGTTTCGCACCAAGCCCCACGGGTTATATGCATATTGGCAATCTGCGTACGGCGCTCTATGGTTATCTCTATGCCAAGGCGCAGAAGGGCGATTTTATCCTGCGTATTGAAGATACCGACCGTACCCGGTATGTGGCCGATGCGGTAGATTTTATCAACCGCACCCTCGAAATGGCGCATATCGTGCCGGATGAAGGCCCCGATATTGGCGGTGATTGCGGCCCCTATGTGCAGAGTGAGCGTATGGACATTTATAAGAAATACGCAGAGGAACTGGTGAAGACCGGTCATGCTTATTACTGCTTCTGCGACCCGGATGAAGACCATTCTGCCGGTGAGTTCGGCGGTTATGACCGTACCTGCCGTGATTTGGATGCCGCAGTAATTGAAGAACATCTGAAAAATGGTGATGCGTACGTTATCCGCCAGAAAATGCCGCTCGATGGTTCGACCACGTTCTTTGATGTGCTGCATGGCAACATCACCATTCCGAATTCCGAATTGGAAGACCAGGTGCTCTTAAAGCGCGACGGGATGCCGACTTATAACTTCGCCAATGTAATTGACGACCATCTCATGGGCATCAGTCATATCATGCGCGGCGCAGAGTTCATCACGTCCACGCCGAAGTACATCCTGCTCTATGAAGCTTATGGTTGGGAAGTACCGACGTTCATTCACCTGGCTCCGGTAATGGGCAAGAATGAGGATGGCTCGGTTTCCAAGCTGTCCAAGCGTCATGGGGCAACGAGCTTTGACGATTTGGTTAAGTTGGGCTATCTGCCGGAAGCCATCACGAACTATGTGGCACTCTTAGGCTGGAACCCCAAGACCACCAATCAGGAAATCTTCTCCATGGAAGAACTGATTGCGCATTTCGAGCTGGATGGTCTGTCCAAGTCCCCGGCTGTGTTTGACTATGACAAGCTGGGCTGGATTAATGGCGAATACTTCAAGGCCATGAGCGATGAAGAATTTGCTAAGCGTGCCCGTGAATTTGTCGGCGATTTGCCGGATTATCTCGAAAAGAACTGGCAGATGGTGGCTGCACTCCTGAAGACCCGCGTACAGCGTTTCAGCGATGTGAAAGAGGAAATCGACTTCTTGATTACGCTGCCGGAATTTGACGCTGACCTCTATAACAACAAGCGCAACAAGGTCAATCCGGAAAAGGCAGCTGAACTCATGCCGAAACTGGTGGAACTCTTGGAAGGTGTCAGCGAAGACGATTGGCACAACGACAGCCTTTACGCTAAACTTGAAGAATACATTGCAGCCCAGGAACTCAAGAAGGGCCTTGTGATGTGGGTGCTGCGCATTGGCGTGGCAGGCAAGTCCGTTACGCCGGGCGGTGCTACGGAAATCCTGTCCATTTTGGGCAAGGAAAATTCTTTGGCCCGTCTGCAAAAAAGCCTTGCCAACCTTACGGCGTAGTGCTATAATAATTTGAGTCAGCAACAGTAGAGTTGCTTTTGGCGCCTTCGTCAAGCGGTTAAGACACCGGCCTCTCACGCCGGGTTCACGGGTTCGAATCCCGTAGGCGTCACCATCGGCACCTTCGTCAAGCGGTTAAGACACCGGCCTCTCACGCCGGGTTCACGGGTTCGAATCCCGTAGGTGTCACCATAGGAATATACAGGAGCTATGAATGTTCATAGCTCCTTTTTGGTGTAAATTGCGGTTTATCGATGTTATTGCGAGCTTTATTATGATTGTCACAGCTCAGTTGGGGCGGAGGTGGTAAGGACAGTCGTTCCACGGCGAAAAGCATCACCACCTCCGCCTTAAGCGATGTCCGTATAAGACGGCATTTTCGCAGTGACAAGCGGCAAGTACATCGATGTTCTTGTAACGAGAGCAACGAGTTCTCGCCGATTGCATAATCCGCAGCTTGGGGCGAACGGGGAGTGATTTTTCTGTAGGGAGCGACTGCCTGAACGAAGTGAAGGCCGGCCCCGATAAGAAAATGCTAAGAAAACATGCTGAAAGGAGCGCCGTTGGCCTGCCCGGCGCAGGTAACTGGACAGTTCGCCTTTACGAGGGGGGCGTTTAGCGGAAAACAGAAAAATTACTCCCCGTTCGCCCCTGACAACGTATGAACGGGATACCTTCAACACGAACTAACCGATAAACTGCAATTTATATGTGTTAATTTTGGGGGCTTCTTAGTGTAAACAGAGGAACAGCAGGGGGAAGATTAGCAGGAGGTAGGCGGCTGTGGTGATGACAAAGGAGGATACGGTGATATCGACGTTGAGCTTGTAGATTTTGGCGGCGAGTACCGCGTTGATGGCGGTGGGGCAGAAGGTCAGGATGGTCAGGGTTCCGCGCAGGATGGGATCGTTGACGATTAGCCAGGTCAGGGCGATGAAAAGGGCCGGGGTGATGACGAAGCGCAGGAGGGTAAGCGTGCGTACGGCTTTGGCGTATTGGCGCACCTTGCCGAAGTCGATAAGGAAGCCTACGGGGAGCATGGCAATCCAGGCGCCGATGTGCACGAGGCTTTGGAAGATGGTGCCCAGTTCTGCCGGGCGCTCGATACCGTTGGCGTTGAGCAGCAGTCCCGTTGCCATGCCCAGAAGGCTCAGCTGGTTGATGGAAAAGAACATTTCGCGGAAGGTGTGGCTGCGGCTGGATTTGCGGACGGAGGCGGTGTGTTTGAGGTAGTAGTATTGCGCCATGGGGAACACGACGATACAGAGCAGTACATTTTGTGTCGTGCCGATAAGCTGGGAATAGGCGTAGCCTTGTTCGTTGTAGAGAATGAAAGCGCAGACGCCGCCTAATGTGCCCAGGTTGGCGAGCATGGCACTGGCGATGAAGGCACCTCTGTCCAACAGATTTTCAATATGGCGGGCAAAGAGAAGGTAGCCGATGGCGCCGGGGAGTAATACCAGCATCATGCCGAATACGGGCACGAGCAGCAGGTTCCACGACAAGGGCAGTACCCAGAAACTCAACAGAGACAAGCTGGTATATACGCAGATGACATTAAAGCGAATCACCTTGTTGATGATATTATCTGACACCCAGTGCCGATGGTGCATAAAATAGCCCACCACCAAAGGCATGATTAAATCTGTTGCCACATAGAGAATCCGCATCGCTGTACCGTCCAAAAAATCCACTCCTGTCAAAGTTAAATGATAGGATTATCCTATCACCTTTTGTACGGGCTGTAAATGGCAGGGGGGCAGGAAAATATGGTATAATGGGAGAATGTAAACAGGGGAGGTGGAGTGTGTGGCAGAAAAAATCAAGCCCGAATTATTGCAGTTTTTGCAGCCAGGGGAGTTGCCGCTGAACATTTTGGTGGTGGAAAGTCTGGTCTATCTGCCCAAGCTGCGGCAGATGTTTCCCTGCGCTAAACTCTATGCCGTGACGGCGGACGCCGATGCTATGCTGGATTATCCGGATTTAGGTGTAGCGTTTACGGAACTGAATTATCTGGATGCACCGCTGCCTTACCCCAGGGAATTTTTTGATTACATCATCTCGGATTTAACCTTGGAGCAGGCTGGGCATCCGCAGGATATTGCGGCAGGTTTTTCCCGATTTTTGAAAGAAACAGGAAGTTTTCTTACCAGTTTTCGCAATATCCGTCATTGGTCACAGCTCCTGGATTTGCTGGATGGCCATTATTACAATGTGGTGGCGCGGCTCTTTGCCCGGCAGGAGTTTGAACGCCTGCTCTATGCTTCCTATTATAAGATGGTCTTTATGGAGCCGCAGAAGCGTCCCGCTGATGAACAGACCCTGCAAAAGCTGTTGGCGGCAGGTTTTGACAATGAAGGGGACGATTTGAACACGGAGTTTTACCTCGTGCGGGCGGACCGTTCCATGCCGGAGATGGCTCTGTTAAAATCCATGTACACCAAGGAGCAGCGGCGGCAGCTTTCGACTTACCTGCACCGGCTTGAGTATGGTGTGGAGCCTGAGAAAAACTGTCGGGAATTTTGGGCTTTTTATCGGGATACAGGGCTTTTTGCTGATTATACAGCGGCCTTTATTAAGCAGGCCGTATTCCATTCGGTGCGTTTTTATCGCCAGTTGATGGCGGAAACGGTGGCAGAACAGGCAGAGATTGGCCTGTTGTTACAGGGCGCTATGCAAAACGCGACGACAGAGGAAGAAGTACAATATTTGCAGGAACTTTTGCAGGAATGGCAGGGGATGCAGAATGCGTGATGAGTTGTTGGACGAAACGAAGATTGCCTTTATCACCTGTGTGAATAGCGATGACTGGTACAGCGAATGCCGTCTGTATCTGGAAAGTTTGCTTATACCTGAGGGCATGACGGCCGAATTTATCCCCGTAAGAGGCGCGGCATCCATGTGTGCTGGTTATAATCTGGGGCAGGAAAAAAGCAACGCACGCTATAAGGTCTATCTCCATCAGGATACCCTGGTGGTCAATAAAAATCTGGTGCAGGATTTACGGAATATCTTTGCAGAGGATACGATTGGTGCTGTAGGCGTGATTGGCTGCCGCAGCCTGCCACGCAGCGGCGTCTGGTGGGATGGTTTGCGGACTTATGGCCGGGTATTGCATGCCTGCGAGCCGGAGAGCGTAGTGGATTCGCATTGCCGGGAACCGGAAGGAGCCTATCAGGAAGTAGAGGCTGTGGATGGCCTGTTTATTGCCACGCAGCATGATATTCGCTGGCGCGAGGATATCTTCACGGGTTGGCATCTTTACGATACATCCATGTGTAAGGAAATGCAGCGGGCGGGGTATAAGGTGGTTGTGCCCAATCAGGAGCAGGATTTTTGGTGTATTCACTGTCCCAAAGAAAAGCCGCTCGCCTATGAGTACAAGGGGTATCAAAAGGCCTTTATCCGGGAATATGGCAGAGAACTCAATCCTGAGGTGTGAGGACGATGGAACAGCATGAATTTTTATGTATTGAACCGGCTTACCTCGAACATTTCTTTTGCGATGGCAGTAAATGCGGTGGCTCAATCTGCTGTTATGGCTGGCAGCAGATTTTAGACGATGCTGCGCTGGCGCGTTATCGCGCCCTGGAAGGGGAAGACGGGGAAAAGCTGCGCAGGGGACTGGTGTATTTGCCTGAAGCGGAGAACTTTGGGTTTCTGCATAAGGATGACCACTGTGTATTTTTGCGGGCGGACGGCTTATGCGGCCTGCAAAAAAAATACGGGGCGCAGATGCTTACGGATGTATGTGCCGAATATCCCCGCAAGACCAGGCTTTTTCCGCATAATATAGTGGAGCGTGCCTTATGCGTGACCTGTCCTGTGGCGGCAGAACTGATTCTGCAAAATGACGAGCCCATGCAGCTGGTCGAGCGGCAGATTCAATCGACCCGCAGCAAGTATTTCCTGCCGTCTGGCGACGCAGAAGCCTTGGCCGAACTGAACTTTTTTGATTGGCAGGCACGAGGAATGGAAATCCTGCAGAATCGGGAATTGACGCTTAATCAGCGGCTGACCATGCTTTTGCAGGAATTGGCAAAAGCGGATGAACACCTGCCCTGGGGCAGAGATGCGGCAGAAGTGGTTTGGGAGCCGTGGCCCGTAGCGAAACAGGCCATTTTTTTCTGCCGTTTTGTGCGGGGCATTGAGGATGATACGGCAAAGACAGCCGCGTATCTAGAGCTGGTAGAAAAGGTTAAGGTACAGGGCTTCATGGAGCAGGCAGCGGCACAGAATTTGCTGTGGGAAAAATGCGAGGGACCCTATGGCCTGATGCTGGAAAATTATCTGGTTAATGAGTGGTTCAAGGAGCTTTATCCCTGTGCAGTTTTGGGGACATATGCTTATAATGGGCTGTATTTTGTGGTACAATGGGAGATATGGCAATTTTTGCTGCTGCTGGAATTAACGGCGGCAGAGAAAGAGGGAGATGTGCCCTGCCTTATCCGGGAAACCGCCGGCTGGCTGGCATCCCGCCTGAATCACTACACCACCGCGCAAAATGTGCTCATGGAGCTTTTGCGGGATAAATAAAGGATAAGCGGGCGGAAGCGTAGAATTAATAAAGCAATGCATAAGCATTTAGATAAATCTTGGGAGTTAGTCTGTTTATGGATCATGATACGTTAAATTGGCTTAATCTGGCGGATAAATTTGCCAGTGAAGGGGACCCAAAGGGGATGCGGGCCTGTGCGCGGGAACTTTGGCAGCTGGATGCGGAAAGCATGGATGGGGCAGCGGTTATGGCGGAAGCGGCCCTTTACACAGGGGATTATGAGGAAGCCCATGCCCTGCTGGATGAAATCCTGCTCAAGAAGCCCCAGCATCTGCGGGGAAGACTTGTGGCTGCAGGACTCGCCGCTGTGGAATTTCGTCTCGATACGGAAATCCCTGAACTGGCGAAGCTGGTTAATGAGTTGGAGCGCAAGCTCTGGGCCTTGACTCCCGATGAACCGTATTATAAAATCGTGCTCTATCTGCTGCAAAAGGCACAGGCTTGGCTGGCGGACGGCTATTATCTGGCGGCACAGCCGGATAAAGCGGCAGCGCTTATGCTGGCATACAGCAAAAAAGCAGCTGATGACGAGGAAAAAGCCGCCGCTTACAGTAAGTATCTTTTTATGCGCAATTATCGGGAACAGGGCGCTTTGGAGGGCAAGCAGCTGGCAGAAAAATATGAGCCGCTGCTGAATGTCACGCCTTATCGCCATGATGAAGTGAAGAAACTTCCCGATAAAAAGCTGCGTATCGGTTATATTTCGCCGGATTTCCGGCAGCATGCGGTGGCTAATTTTGTGGCACCGCTGTTCAAGAATTTCGATAGCCGCCGCTTTAGTGTATATGCCTATTCCACAGGCAAGCGCGATGATGTGACCAAAAGGCTGATGGCTTCGCCCGTTACCTGGCGCGATTTGCGTGGGCGCAGTCCCCGGACGGCGGCCCGCCTGATTGCCGAAGACCACATTGATATTCTGGTGGACCTTTCCGGACACAGCAATGACAACTGCATGCCGATTATGGCTCTGCGTCCGGCACCTGTGCAGGTGGCAGGTATTGGCTATATGAATACCACGGGACTTTCTACCGTGGATTACTTCCTGTCCGATGAGGTCTGCCTGCCGAGCGGGGATATGGCGGAACAGGGATTTACGGAGAAAATCCTGCGCCTGCCCCATTCCCATCTTTGCTATGTGCCGGGGGCCGTGCGGGAAATCCCACCAGCGGGGACAGAGGCACCGTGTCTTAAAAATGGCTTTATCACCTTTGGCTCGTTCAACAATCTGGCCAAGGTGACGGATGAAACCCTGCTTCTTTGGCGGGGGATTTTGGAGCAGGTGCATAGTTCCAAGCTGGTGCTCAAGGGAAAAATCTGCAGCATTGATTCCGGCCGGGCCATTTTGCGCGACCGGCTCAAGCGTCTTAGTTTTGACCTGGCGCGGGTGGAGATGCGTCCGTACAGCCCCGATTATATGGAGCAATACCGGGACATTGATATTGCGCTGGATACCATGCCGTATAATGGCGGCCTTACTACCTGTGAAGCGCTCTTTATGGGAGTGCCGGTCGTGAGCCTGCGTGGCCGCCGCCACGGTTCGCGCTTTGGGGCGTCGATTTTGGTCAATGCTGGCGTAAAGGAGCTGGTGGTGGAAAACGACATCAACTATGTGCGGCGTGCTGTACAGTTGGGCAATTCGCCGGAACTTATCGGTGCCTACCATTCTGGCTTGCGGGCAAATCTTCTAAAATCACCGTTGATGGATGTGAAAAATTATATGCAGGAATTGGAAAGCGGATATTGTGCAATATGGCGAAATTTTTGCACAATATAAAAAACACTTGCATTTTTGATTAAATCAATATATAATAATACGCATGGACGTTCTTTTTCTCGGCGTAATCTACGGAAACACTATAGGGGACTCAGGGATACAGGGAACATCTAAATATTATTTTCTTTTTAGGTAAGGGGATTATCGTATGGCTTTTGAAGACAAAACACTCGTATGCAAAGAATGTGGGAAGGAATTTACGTTCACCGCTGGCGAACAGGAATTCTACGCTGAGAAGGGATTTGAAAACGAGCCGGCTCGTTGCCGCGATTGCCGCGACAAGCGCCGCCGCAGCCGTGATGGCGGTGAAGCCCGTCCGATGTTCAAGGTAGTTTGCGCAGAATGCGGCAAAGAAACGGAAGTTCCGTTTGAACCGAAGAACGATCGTCCGGTATACTGCCGTGACTGCTTCAACAAAAAAAGAGGCGAAGCAATGTAATGATTAACACTTGCAGATTTTCTGTAGTGTGATATACTTACATTGTGCGTGACGAGTGGAGTTTGAGCGAAACGCTCAAACTCCATTTTTGTATCACTGTAAATTTTATTTGAGAGTGGGGATTATCTATGAACATGAAAAAAGTTTTGTCGCTTTTGGCAGCTGGCGCCTTTGCCATGTTTGCCTTCGCTGGCTGTGGCAGCGATCAGGCAGCAGCACCGGCAGGCGGGGACAAACAGGCGAAGGTCTTGAAGGTTGGTTCTTCCATTGACTTCCCGCCGTTTGAATTCCAGGACGAAGGACAGAAAGAATATCAGGGCTTTGATATGGACCTTATCCGCGCCATCGGCAAGGAAATGGGCCGTGAAGTGGAAATTCAGAATCTGGGCTTTGACGGCCTGATTCCGGCATTGCAGGGCAAGAGCATTGATGTGGCTATTTCCGGCATGACCATCAATGACGAGCGCAAGGCTAATGTACGCTTCTCTGAACCGTATTACCAGTCCGGTCTGACGATGGTTGTCCGTCAGGACGAAGAAGCCATCAAGAAGTTCGCTGACCTCAAGGGCAAGAAGGTAGCCGTACAGATTGGTACGACGAGCGCTGCGGAAGTGAAGAAAATCGAAGGCGTGGAAATCAAGGAACTCAATACGCCGGCTGACTGCTTCATGGAACTCAAGGCAAAGGGCGTAGATGCTGTGGTCAATGACCGCCCGGTTAATGACTACTTCATCACGAAGAATGCTGCTCAGGGCGTAAAGACGCTCGAAGAAAAGCTCACGGCTGAAGATTACGGCATTGCCATCAACAAGGACAATGAGGAACTGCAGAAGGAAATTAACGCTGCCCTCAAGAAGCTGAAAGAAAACGGCGAATACGACAAGATTTTCGCTAAATGGTTCGGCGAAAAGAAATAAGAGTGAAATTTTCGAGGCGCTGTGATGAAATGCGAAAGTATTTTATCCATAGCGCCTTTTTCCATTTTACAGCATGGGGCATGCTATTTTGTGGCCTTAAGCGGGCGTAACAGGCAGGAGGTTCATGGTGTTTGTCGAATTTGTAAAAAAATGGATACATATAGCATATGCCTTATGTCCTTAAGGGACAGTCAAGGCGTATGATTTCGTTATAGAGGAGGCCGAGAATATGGCAAGTGAGGTTATGCAGAAAGAAACGAAGTTGGCTAATGGCTGGTTGGCTTGGCGTGTCGAGGGGCGGATAGATATTTCTAACGCCGAGTCTGTTTATTTGAGTGGAGAAAAAATCGTTGAGCGTGAGGATAAGACTGTTCTGGATATGGAGGCTGTGTCGTATATTTCCAGCGCGGGACTCCGTGTACTTTTGCGACTGTATAAGAAAGCCAACAGGGAAGGTAAGGAATTTTCGGTAGCAGGGGCTGTTGGCATGGTGAAGAAGATTCTGCTCGATAGCAATATGAACTCGTATTTAAACATGTGCCAATCACTCGATGAACTGTGAGTTCAGCAGACTGGGAGTGAGGGGAGAAAGGAGGTGGAAGGATGTCAGTCAGCAAACGTCTGAGTTTCAGCAATGATGATTTGGAAAAAACAATTGAGGATGTTCGCGAGGTTTTTGAAAAATCCCCGGTTTCGGAGGATGACTGTATAAAGATATGTCTTCTGCTGGAAGAGGCCTTACTTCGTTGCCAGCAGCATTTTGGTCAGAATTATCATTATACCCTCCAGATTCAAAAGTGGTTTGGGGTACCAAAAGTCATCATTCGCATCAAAGGTGAGGCCTATAACCCGCTTAGTGATGGTGATATTGACGATGATGATGATATATTGCCGGCACAAGTCTTAAAAGGACTCATGAATTACGAGCAAGCCGAGACCATTTATACTTATAGGAATGGCTACAATGAGATCAGTACCTATGCCGGAAAAGCGTGGAAGCCGATAAAAATACCGGGGGGGTCGATTACCATATCGGCGCTGCTGGCGGTAGTGTGTGCCGGTGCCGCTGATTTGCTGCCCACGGAATTACAGGAGGCGGTCATACACAATGTCGCAGAGCCGCTTTTAAAGACGTTGATGGGACTGATTGTTGCAGTTACCGGGCCGTTTGTCTTTATCTCCATCGTTAATGGGATTTGTCTTATGGAGGATGTCGCCACTTTTAGTAATGTGGGACTTAGAGTTATACGCCGCTTTTTTATTGTTATGCTGTGCATGTCACTGTTTGCGGCGGGCGTATGTCAGTTCTTTTTTCCTGTGGTTGTTATAAATGGGGAAAGCAACCTGGCACTGTCTGAATTGTTCCAATTATTTCTAGGCATTTTTCCTCGTAATTTTGTCGCTCCCTTTGTCGAGGGAAATATACTGCAGATAGTCTTCATTGCGATACTGACCGGTATCAGTATTTTAACCTTGACGAATGTGATTCCTAATTTGAAAGTCATTGTGGGTGAGTTAAATAAGCTGATTGTCAAGATGATGGACATTGTTTCCAAAGTTATATATGCGGCTATATTCCTGAATGTGTTCAAGTCGATTGCCAGTAACAGCATGGAAACAATTTTTGCTGTATGGCGGATTGTGGCCTCCAATTATGCATTTTGCATCGGTTTTGGGATGCTTATGCTCATGCATATTGTTTATAAGTACCGGATAAATGTGGCGGATTTCCTGCGTCAGGGGTCGAAGGTGTTTCTAATATCTTTTTCAACTGCCAGCAATACGGCAGCTATGTCGATAAATATGGCCTTTGCCAAAGAGCGTTTGAAAATAGAAGGTAAATTCTGTGATTTTTGGCTGCCATTATCCCATGCCATGTTCTCGCCGTCTGCAGCTGCAGCGCTGGTGGCTGGTGTTTTTTATACGGCTTATAATGCACAGCTGCCTTTATCCTTATTTTCGCTGTTTATAACCGTTATTTTGGCTTTGCAGCTTAGTATTGCGACACCTCCGGTTCCAGGCGGTATCATGGCTATTTATGCTATTATTTTTAAGCAGCTAGGTCTGCCCTTTGATTCTATTGGTATGCTGATGGTTTCCGCCGTTTTTGTGGTGAATGTATCCTCGGTTATGTCCATGTTGATCAGGGATTGTGAACTCATGGACATTGCGAGCGAGATAGGGAAACGAGGGGTATCGTTAAAGGAGTAGTTTAGGGTATGGGCGATTACTGGCGGATTGTACGAAAAATATTGCGCAGACGGTCGAGCATCCGGGAGAGCTTGCTGCTGCTCCTGCTTATCAGCAGCCTGTTGTCGGCACTGGTGTTTGCTGGCTTGTTATTTTATGGCATTACCTTCGTGCAAAAAGATATAACCGAGATGGGGGAGCAGCTTTCGCAAGCGGGAGCTGCATACACGCAGAAATATATCAATAAAACCAGTAAGGATACGATTGCAGACTTAGCCATGTCGAAAGCCAACTTTATTGACCATGAGTTGGCACATATGGAGCATGATGTGACGATTTTAGCAGAGGTGTTGACCTGGATTCAGAAGCATCCGTCCAATTATCTGCCAGCTAGTGTCCTTGATCCGTATAAGGGAAAAGTTCCGCCGGCTGCGCCCTGTATTATCTATAGTCCTGAAGTGCGAAAACGTGGGATAGAAACGGTACGGCAAGAAGTTGAGCTGGTCGCCAATGTAACGAGTACGATGGTGCCGATGGAAAAAAAGTATGGTCATTTTAGTTATTCCGCAACCTATTTTGGCAGTAAATCCGGGTTTTTAATTTGCAGCAGCGTCTATCGGGGGGACAAGTACAGTCCGATATCGGATGATCCGGCCTTTAGCTATGACCCATGTATCAGGCCATGGTATCTGAATGCGGTCAAGGCCAATAGTGCCGTATTTTCTTTGCCGTATCTCACTATTTTGACGGAGGAACACAATGATGTTGAGGTTATAAGCTGCTCCGTGCCCTATTATGATGCGGAAGGAATTGCCGGTGTAGCAAGTCTTGATTTAGCGACTAAAGAGTTGCGTCAATATATTCGGAATACGGCCATTGGCGATAAGGGCATTAACTTTATCCTGAACAATGATGGCAAGATGATTTTTTCATCGGTGCACGAGGGCGTGCTGGCCGAGAAAGTTAAGCGGCAGGATTTACGGAAATGTGAATCAGCGGAACTGGCTAAGGCAGCTTATTATATGGCTAACGGCGAAAGTGGTGTATTGCCGATTGCGCTTGATGGCGAAAAATACATGCTGGCGTTCGCGCCAATCCCTACGATGAAGTGGAGCCTGGGAATTCTGGTGTCACAAGATGACCTTTCATCTTTGCTGCAGGAAAGCCATAACTATTTCATGGGGCAGATGAAATCTTTCCGTGACAATTTGCAGCGTGAGTCGCTTTTACTTTTGCAGGTGGCTTTGCTGGCATTTTTTATCATGGTGGTCATTATGATATTTATGTCGAAGGAGCTTTCTGACCGATTTGTTGAGCCGATAAAGCAGATGGCCGATGGTGTGCGTGAAATTGCCGGTGGCAATCTTGACAAGAAACTGGATATAACTACCGGTGATGAAATTGAACATTTGGCAAGCTGCTTTAATTCTATGACGGATGAGCTGAAAGCCTATATTGATAATTTGTCTAAGGCAACAGCTGAGAAGGAAAAGGCGGCAGCTGAGCTTTCGGTGGCCCGTAATATTCAGCTGGGCGCATTACCGCAGGATTTTTTGACCGATTACCGAGAATTTCAAATATATGCGACCATGGATGCTGCCAAAGGGGTAGGTGGTGACTTTTATGATTTTTATATGACGGATGAAAAACATCTGGTGATGACGATTGCTGACGTATCCGGGAAGGGGATTCCGGCAGCGCTTTATATGATGCGTGCGAAAACCACGTTAAAGAATATGGTCTTAAGGGCGAAAAATGCTGCTGATTTTGCCGGCATTATGAAGATGGCGAATCAGGAACTTTGCCGGGAAAATGACGAAATGATGTTTGTGACGGCGTTTATGGCCAGGTTGGATTTGACAACAGGGGAACTGGTTTATGTAAATGGCGGTCATAATCCACCTTTGGTGCAGGCTGATGGCAAGTTCTGTTATTTGCAGCAGGCAAGAAAACATATGATGCTGGGCATAAACGAGGACGAAATGTACGAGGCGCATAGTTTGGTCATGCTGCGGGGGGATATGATTTTCCTGTATACAGATGGCGTGACAGAGGCCATGAATGAGGACGGGGAACTCTATTCGGAAGAGCGTTTGCAAGAAACATTGAACAGGCAGCCGCAAAAAGATGTAGGGGAAATACTGGCGTTTGTTCGTCAGGACGTCAGGAACTATGCCGGAGGTGCGGAGCAATCCGATGATATAACCATGTTAGGGCTGAAATTTTGTGGCAGCCTGGATGATGCGTAGAACTTTTTAGCAAAATGTCCGCCTTGAGATACCATTTTACAGGTTGACACTCTTAAAAGTTTAGTCTATAATTATACACGATTAATGAATAATTATAAGCAAGGTGAAGAAAATGGATTTTAATGTTGACTTGGTGATACAATCCTTCCCGTTGCTCTTGTTGGGGGCGGGCATTACAATCAAAATAACGGCACTATCGGTGGCCGTTGGTATCGTTATCGGTCTTTTTATGGGCATTGCCCGTATTGGCCGGATAAAGATTTTCCGTTGGATAGCGGCAATTTATGTGGACTTTTTCCGCGGAACGCCGCTCTTGATTCAAATCTTTTTGGTGTACTTTGCACTGCCATTGATGACAGGACAGAGAAGTGACCCCTATGTGGCGGCAATCAGCGCCTGCGGACTGAACTCCGGTGCCTATGTAGCCGAAATCTTCCGCTCGGGGATCCAGTCCATCGACAAGGGGCAGATGGAGGCTGGACGTTCCCTGGGCATGACCTGGGTGCAGACCATGCGTTATATCGTGGTACCGCAGGCTTTTAAGCGGGTTATTCCCCAGCTGGGCAATGAGTTTATCGCCCTCTTGAAGGATTCTTCGCTGGTATCGGTTATCGGCTTTGAGGAACTCACCCGCCGTGGTCAGCTCATTATTGCCAAAACTTATGCATCGGTGGAAATCTGGACCTGCGTTGCGATAATCTATCTGATTATGACGCTGACTATTTCCCGCTTTGTCGCATTCTTGGAGTGGAGGTTTGCAAAAGATGATCGTCATTGAAAATTTACATAAAGCCTTTGGCGAGGTTGAAGTGCTCAAAGGCGTCAACCTCCATATCAAGCCGCAGGAAGTGGTCGCACTGATTGGCCCGTCTGGTTCCGGCAAGAGTACGCTTCTGCGCTGCATGAACTATTTGGAGGAACCCACCAGCGGCAAGGTCACGGTAGCAGGCACGCCGTTAGATGGCGAAGCCAATATCAACAAAGTGCGTGAAGAAGTAGGCATGGTGTTCCAGCGGTTTAACCTGTTCCCGCATATGACGGCGCTCGAAAACATCATGCTGGCCCCCATGAAGGTGAAAAAAGTTAGCCAGGAAGAAGCACAGAAAAAAGCCCGTGAACTTTTGGAGCGGGTCGGTCTGGCGGATAAGGCGGATAATTACCCCAGCCAGCTTTCCGGCGGCCAGCAGCAACGTGTGGCCATTGCCCGGGCACTGGCGATGGAACCGAAGGTCATGCTCTTTGATGAGCCGACCTCAGCCCTTGACCCGGAAATGGTCGGCGAAGTTTTGGACGTTATGCGCTCGCTCGCGAAAGACGGCATGACCATGGCTATTGTCACCCATGAAATGGGTTTTGCCCGCGAGGTTGCCGACCGCGTGCTCTTTATTGATGGCGGCGGCATCTTAGAGCAGGGGACGCCGGCGGAAATCTTTGAACATCCTCAGCAGGAACGGACCAAGAGTTTCCTTTCTAAAGTATTGTAAAAATCGTATACATTTGTCTGCATCTATAAGAAAACATTGACAATTCAATAAGTAACAATTATAATTATTATTGGGTCGTCGGGGAAGCGTCCGACGGCAGGTTTTAAGCAACAGGAGGAATCTCAATGGTTGGTAAAGTGAAATGGTTCAGCGCTGAAAAAGGTTACGGCTTCATTGCTCGCGAGGATGGGGACGATGTATTCGTACATTTTTCCGCTATCAATGATGAAGGCTTCAAGACTCTGAACGAGGGTCAGGAAGTTGAATTTGACATTGTGGAAGGCGCACGTGGTCCGCAGGCTTCCAATGTCAGCAAAACGGCATAATTTTTTTATACGCTAATGAAAGCCTTCTGAAAAAAAGGAAGGCTTTTTTATTTTTATTGAAAATAAAAGAAGGGTTTTGGCGCGGCTAGGCGAATATATACAGTATAAACCTCATAAGTTGCTAATTATCTGCAGGCAAAGTCCTGCGGCATCAAAGAAAGGGGATGTGTCGTATGGCAACATTCACTGTAAGAGGCAAGAACATCGAGATTACTCCTTCCCTGCGCGAGTATGTGGAAAAACGCGTAGGCAAAGTCACCAAGTACTTTGAAAATGTCGGTGACATTTCGGTTCTTCTGACCGTATCGAAGGGGCGGCACATTGTTGAGGTGACGGTTCCTGTACAGGGCGGCATCCTGCTTCGCGGCGAGGAAGCCACGATGGATATGTACACATCGATTGACCTGGTCGTGGAAAAACTCGAACGCCAGATTCACAAACAGAAGACGAAACTTGCGCGCCGTTTCCGTGGCGGTGGTTTCAAGGCTGAGGCGCTTAAGTCTGCACCGGTTGAAACAGCAGCTGATGATGAAGAATATCAGGTGGTAAAGACCAAGAAATTCGTGGTCAAACCAATGGATGTACAGGAAGCCATCATGCAGATGAACCTTCTGAATCACAATTTCTTCGTGTTCCGCAATTCCGAAACCGAAGATGTGCAGGTCGTTTACAAGCGCACCGATGGTAACTATGGTCTGATTGAATCCGGAAATTAACCGTTTGATAGGTGTTAATCCCTTCCCCAATGCCCGCATAGCTTGCAAAAGCTATGCGGGTTTTTTGCGCATACATATTTCAAGAAAATTTCCATAAGCAAAAGGATTTCCACTTTGGGTGTAGAAATAGAAAAACAAATGACTTTGAATTGGGATGTACGATATGGAGAGAGGGTGGTATTTATGGGTATCAGGCAAAAATTTTATGTTTTAGCCGGTATAGTAGGCGCCTTAATGGCGGTCATTTCCATTATTGGCTTTTTTACATTGATGACGGAATTCAATGGGGATGAAACGCGTACCAAGAGCATTGCCTCCTTGGCAATCGGTGCTTCTGACCCGGAGATTCTCGATTTGAACATTGGTATGGAAGATGGCTATTTTGCCTCTTACCGCACCCAGAATAAGAGTACAGGTTCTTTGGACCCGCGTACTCGTCCCTGGTATAACGATGCCAAAAAGGCGGGTAAAATGGTCTTTACGGAACCCTATATCGATAAGAATACCAATAAACTGGTGGTATCTGCTGTAGCGCCCTTCAAAAAGGATGGGCAATTCTATGGTACGCTTTGTACAGATATTGACCTAGCCGTGGTGGATGCGCAGGTGGACAAGCTGAAATACCACGGGGAAGCCGGTATGGCAGCTGTGGCCGATAAGACGGGTATGATTTTGGGGATTGGCACAGACGAGCAGATTGGTTCCAAATTTCAGGATTTGCCGGGAATTGGCAGTCATTTTGATGAAATGCTGAAAAAGGGTACAGGTGTCTTTGTCTTTGATAGTCCGCGTGATGGCAAGATGATTTGCGGTTATGCACTGGTACCCAGCACGGGGTGGCTGTTTGCGATGAGCGTACCTTATGACTATGTATTTGCATCGGTCAGCACGTTAAAAATGGTTTATGGTGTGCTGACGCTCGTAGGGGTAATTTTGGTTTTAGGTGTTTGCTTCCAATTTTCCGGTAAAATTACGAATCCCATCGAGGCCTTGGAGCACCATGCCCGCGAAATGGCAAAGGGAAATCTCTCACAGCAAAAGCTGGCGGTTACTTCCAGTGATGAAATTGGCTCGCTCACAAATGCGTTTAATACCATGAGTGAAAATCTGCGGGACCTTATCCGTCAGATGGCTACGACTTCGGAGCAGGTAGCAGCGTCCTCGGAAGAACTTACGGCGAATGCTCAGCAGTCGGCAGATGCTTCTGTGCATGTGGCAGAAACAGTCGGTGATGTAGTGGGCAATGTGGCGCAGCAGCTCAGCGATATCAACAGCGCCAAGGACAGTGTGGATGGCGTTTATCATGATATTGCGGAAATGTCTGCCAAGGCAAAACAGGTTACTACGGCATCCAATCAGACGGCGGAAGCAGCCAAGAAAGGTGCTGACTTGATGGAAGAAGCCATCAAGAAGATGGGTGCTATCGAGCAGAGCGTGCTTTCGTCTTCGGAAGTGGTCAAGACTCTGGGCGAAAGTTCGCAGCAGATTGGGCAGATTGTGGAGGCTATTTCCTCCATTGCCCAGCAGACGAATCTCCTGTCCCTCAATGCGGCGATTGAAGCTGCCCGCGCCGGGGAGCAGGGGCGTGGGTTTGCTGTTGTCGCCGAAGAAGTTCGCAAGCTGGCTGCTGAATCGCAGGAATCGGCAGAACAGATTAAGGAACGGATTGCTTCCATTCAGAACGAGACGGCCAGAGCAGTGGAATCCATGCAGAGCGGCACGGAGGAAGTTACGCTCGGGACCAAGGCGATTCGCGATGTTGGCGAACAGTTCGAGGACATTATGAGCAAGGTCGATGCCATCAACAATCAGATGGAAGAAATAAATGGTGCTGTTACGGAGGTTTCCATCGGTGCTGAGCAGATTGTTACGGCCGTAGATGCCATTGACAGCATCAGCAACAAGACTTCCGACAGCATGCAGACCATATCTTCGGCAACCGAGGAACAGTCGGCGTCCAATGAGGAAATCGCAGCAGCTTCGCAGGCGTTGGCAACGCTCGCGACAAAGATGCAGGAGGCTGTGGGCAAATTCCATGTCTGATGAAGGTGCGCATGGATGCAGGAATAATGCAGGAAGGAGAAGTAGATTATGGGCTTTATAAGAAATTTAAAGGTGGCACAAAAACTGGCCATTATTGGCGTTATGGCCTTTATTGCCACAGTGGTGGTCGGCTGGGTCGGTTATACTTCCATCAAAGCGGCGCGGGCAGATATGGAAGAACTTTATAATGAGGACACCATGAGCATTTATTATTGCTCGCAGGTGCGTTATAACACCCGCTACTCGCAGATTCAGGCAAGTCTGCAGCCGTATACTGTGCAGCCGGAACAACGCAAGGACAGGATGACGAAATTCAACAATGCCATAAGTGAAGCAGAAGATTTCATGAAGAAATATGAGGCATTACATGCCAAGCATCCGAAACGGGCGGAAATGGCGGCCAAGGTGCGCAAGGACTTTGATGCCTATAAGGCCAATGCCGCACAGCTTTTGCAGATGAATGCCTATGAAGGTGAGGATGAGCGTGCGCCGATGAATTTCTATCAGGAAAAGGTTATGCCGCTGGCCGTGGCGATGTCCGGTGATTTGGAAGCCGTTCAGAATAGAAGCCTGGAGGATGCCCAAAAGGGCCTGGACAAGGGCGAAGAGGATATGAATAATGCGGTCTTTCGCATGATTGCCACTTGTGCCGTGATTATCGTGGTGCTCACATTGGCGATTGCCTTTGTGACCAAGCAGATTATCGACCCCTTGAAGCTGGTTATCCTGGTTTGTGAAAAGCTTTCCCGCGGTGATTTCCGTACGGGGGGCAAGATTGGCACCATCGAGCGCAGCGACGAGTTTGGCCGCATGGAAGCCGCTGTTCGCGATATGCGCATCACGGTCAACAATCTGATTAAGAAGGTCATTACCTCGACGGAACAGTTGGCGGCTTCCTCGCAGGAACTTACCGCGACAGCCCACCAGTCGGCACTGGCTTCTGAGCAGGTAGCACAGCGCGTAACGAGTTCTGCCGGCGCGGTTATCGAGCAGCAGAAGGATGTTGAGGAGGCCATGGAATCTATTGACAATACCATGCGCTCCATCGAGAACCTCAATCAGACTGCCGGTGAAGTTACGGCCAATGTCACCGAATCCCATAAACAGGCTCAGGATGGCAGCAGCGCTATCGGTCAGGCGGTCGATAAGATTGTCAGCGTAGAAGAAATCGTCAATGGTTCGACGGTGACGGTAGACAAATTGGGACAGCGTTCGCAGGAAATTGGTCAGATTGTCGAGACGATTTCGGGGATTGCCGAGCAGACCAATCTGCTGGCGCTCAACGCTGCTATTGAAGCGGCCCGTGCTGGCGAGCATGGCCGTGGCTTTGCGGTCGTGGCCGATGAAGTAAGAAAGCTGGCAGAAGAGTCCCAAAATGCCGCCAAGCGCATTACCGCGCTTATCGCGGCTATTCAAAATGAGACGACGGAGGCAGTCAATGGTATGCAGCGCGGTAATACCGCCGTCAAGGAAGGTACGGAATCCGTCAGCCAGCTCAAGGCAGCCTTCGACAAGATTCTTGAAGCCTCGGATGCTGTGGCTGAAAAAGCGCATGGCATGAGCGGTGACCTCAAGGTTGTATCCAACGATACGGAAAATGTCCGTACCCGTTCCAGCAAGATTTCCGATAACAGCCGCCGGGTAGCTGCGGATATGGAAAGCGTATCGGCAGCTGCCGAAGAACAGTCCGCTGCCGCCGAAGAAATCGCTTCGGCAAGTGAGGCCCTGGCGCAGCTGGCACATGGTCTGCAGACTGCTGTTGGTGAGTTCAAGGTTTAACCCTCAATCCAAATATACAAAGTGAAAAGGCGGTGGCCGCGATTGCGGCTGCCGCCTTTTCGACGCTTATTAAATTAAATTTGCAGCTTCTTGTTCCAAATGAATGGGAACTGCAGATTGTTTGGCCAAAGGTAAGGTTAGATGGATGATGACTTCCGTACCCTGTCCCGGTCCTGTGAGGATGTTCACTGAACCATTAAACAGGTCAATCAAATGCTTGGTAATGGCCAGACAGCGTTCCGGCCCTTCCTTTTTGAATAGCTTTTCCCAGTCACAGCTGTTGATGAAATCATTGCTCATTTCAGTTGGCATCCCATTGCCGGAGTCCTTGATGCGCAGTTCATAGTCGGCATATAACTGGAAATGGCGCTGGCTGTCTGCCCTTTCGGTATGGTAGGCAAAGCCCTTTTGGGCCAGCGTGACCGCGATACTGCCGCCTGCGGGGGTGAATTCGTAGGCCAGGCTGATGAGATTCAGCAAAATGCGCTGAAGTCGGTCTTTATCGCAGTAAACATAGGGATTTTCGAGTTGGGCTGTATAGACCATGAAGTCGATGTTTTTATCCTGCATTTGCGTGGTGAAGATATCCTTGACCTGTTTCAGATTGTAGCGGATATCCGTGGGAACAGGATACAGCTTCAAGGTATTGCTCTGAATGCGGTCGACCTTTTCCATTTCCTTGACCAGATGCAGGAAGTAGTGACTGATGGAGTCGGTATGGATAAGCCCCTGCTGGAGCCCGTCCAGAGCATTATGTGGACAGTCTGCTGTGTTATTCTGGTAATCTTCACCGCTTTTCCGGGCAAGCTTCACATAACTCATGATGGCGTTCATGGTGAGTCCGATATCGTGGGTCATGTTGGATAGGTAGGCCCTGCGGGTACGGCTGGCCTGCTGTTCGGCAATGACGATTTTGCTCATCGCGTGTTCCCGCCGCCGCATGGTCGTGAAGATATCAGCCATAAAGAGCAGAATCAGCATGATGAGTACAAGCTGTATCGAGCTGTTCTGGTTCAGTACCTCATGGACTGGTGCATAGCCGCCCATTTGCGCGAGTGGGATTTTGGTAATGGTTGCCTGCCGCAGCCAGAGGGCCGTGGAGAAGAAGTTCAGGAAAAGCAGTACCGTACAGAGCGAGAAGGATTTGCCAAAGCGCTCCTGCTCATCGTGTTTGAAGATGTACCAGTAGTAGATAAGCCCCAGTATGCTCCATACGGCCAAGAGCAGATAGGATTCGGTTTCCAAGGTGCTGCCCAAGAGTAAATCGGGAATGATGGGGCAGAAGAAGAAAAACAGGGAAATAATGAAACCTGCTCTCCCCAAAGCCTTGCCGGATAAACTGTTTTCTGCCTTGGCTTCCCGGTAGCGGCACAGGGATACATAGGCGTAGGCAATCGAGCCGCTGATGGTGATGGCATCGACCAGCCAGACAATGGCTGTACGTCCCAGGAAGGGGATGGGCAAGGAGAGCAGCAGGATGAGAAACACGGCCTTGCGGGGCGTACCATCAGCAGCCTGCTGGGCAAAAATGTCGGGCAGCAGTTTGTTTTTGGCCATGGATTGCAGCAGGAAAGAGCAGCCGCGATAAAGGCCATTGACGCCGGTAAAGATGCCGGCCAGCACGGTAGCGGCAAGCAGAGCAAGTCCTCCTGGGCCGAGCAGGCTTTCCACACCGTGGAATACGGGCAGGGAATCGAAGCCCTGCAGGTGGGAGAGCGCGAGCAGGTAATCATGCCAGGTGGCAAATTCCGGCGGTCTGCCGATAACGGCAATGGCAATGGGCAGACTATAGGCAAGGAAAGTGGCGATTACTGCCCCGACAATAATGGGGAAGGTACGTTGGATGGGAAAGCGGAATTCCTCCCCGCCGTGCGTGATGGATTCATAGCCAAAAAACATCCAGGGCGTCACCATCAGCATGCTGAAAATCTGCAGGGTAGGCGTGCCGCCGATATCCGGGTCAAAAGCGGGATAAAAGCTAGCATGGTTGGTGCTCATGGCCAGCACGCCGCAAAAGAGCAGGACAACGCCGAAGAACAGAAGCAGGGCCATCATGGTGTGGATGGGGCGTTTGGCTTTGCCCCCATACGCGGAGAAAAAGGCAAACGCGATAAGTACGGCCCAGGTCGTAATCATTTCACCCGCATAAACATCAAAGCCCGCCACCTGATAGTGGAAGCCCCTTTGCAGAATATCACCAAAAAAGAAGCGTACCAGGACAACTACAGCGGTCGCATTGGCCCAGATAATGGACAGATAGGTGACAATGAGTGCCCAGGCAGCCAGAAAGGCATGGTCATGGCCCATTACCTGCTGCACATAGGCATAGAAGCCGCCGTTGTCGCGGTATTTTTGTGCCAGTTTGCAGAAGTTGGCGCCGATAATCAGCATGGTTATGCTGCCCAGGGCAATGGCGAGGATGCTGCCCACAGGGCCGGCATGGGGCAAAAAGAGATTGCCCGGCATCATAAAGGCACCCCATCCCACGGCACAGCCGAAGGACAGTGCCCAAACATTTAACGGATAGAGCAGGCGCACATTGTTATTGGGGGAAGTTCCTGCATCATTTGGCGTGTTCATAAGCATGACTCCTTTATCATTCTGCCAGCGGCAGGTTTAAGGTAACAACGATATCCTTGCCGATGCTCTGGCCTGGGGCGGTGCTGATGGCCAAGGTGCCGCCTAAGAGGGAGACGAGCATTTTGGCAATGCAGATTCCGCCAAGGTTTGTGCCTTCTACTTCAAAGGGTTCGGCTATATGGGCAGCGACATCCGGGGGGATAGCCGCTCCGGAATCGTTGACATGAATCTCGTAAACAGCACCCCGTACGGTCTGTCCTTGATGGTTAAGGATGGTGGCGGCCTCTTTTTCCATGAGCGTCACCATCACGCCGCCGCCTGTGGGGGTGAATTCACAGGCATTGCTCACGAGATTGATGAGGATGCGTTCGAGCCGCTGCTCGTCGCAAAGCACATTGGGATGGGACAGCTCAATGGGATAGACTTCAAAGAAGATGTTTTTATCCTGCAGCTGCAGGGCAAAGATATCCTTGATATGCTGCAAGGTGCGCCGCCAGTCCATTGGCGCAGTATCGAGCTCGAAGGTGCCGGCTTCCGCATCACCCATATCCTTGCTGCCTTTGGCCAGCATATCGTTGATGAGCTGCATGAGATACTGTGTATGATTGTCTAACTGGCCGAGGCAATTGCTGAGCCGGTCAGGAATGCGCCGGGGACAGTTTTCCTCCGGGCAGGCGGAACAGATGGTGCAGTTTTCCAGTGAATGATGGACGGAGGTTTGGGCAGCTTCCATAGGAATGCGGATATCGTGCGCTAAGTTGCGCAGATAGGTATTTTGCGCATGATTGACGGCATGCTGCTGCAGCAGCGTATCCGTCATGCTTCGCTCCCGCCGCTTCAGCGTGATGAAGATATTGGCCATCAGGAGCAGGATAATCAAAATCATGGCCATCTGCACAAAGCTGTCTGTGGCAAGTTCGCTGTAGTCCGTCTGGACATTGCCCGCGGCAGCTTCCTGCAGGCGCTGTTCCATAACCTGACGCAGCCAGATGCTGTTGGAAAAGAAGTTCAGGAACAGAATCATAATGCACATGGAGGTGCTGTGGCCAAAGCGGTTATGGGGGTCGTGCTTGAATACGTACCAATAATAGGCAAAGCCGATAAGACTCCATACAGACAGCATAAGATAGGATTCTGTGTCAAGTGAGCCGCCCAGCAAAAGTCCGGGAAGCAGGGGGCAGAAGAAGAACAGGCAGGAGATAAAGATGCCGACAAGGCCAAAGGCCTGACCGCGTTTATGCCCTTCTTTTTTGGCCAAAAGGTAGGCGCAGTAGGAGGCATAGCCGTAGGCAATCGAGCCGACAACCGTGATGACATCGCAGAGCCAGACGATGGATACGCGTCCGAGCAGCGGAATCAGCAGGGAAATCAGCATGAGGAATAAAATGGCATTGCGGGGCGTTTCGTCGGCAGTCTTGCGGGTGAACCAGACAGGCAGGACTTCGCTGCGGCCCATAAACTGCAAGAGTCGTCCGCAGGTGCGGTAAAGTCCCATCAGGCTGGTCATAATGGCGGTGGCAATGGATACGCAGAGCAGTCCCAGTCCGTTATAGCCAAAGACTGAATAGACACTGTGGAAGACCGGCAGTCCGGCTAATCCTTCCAGATTGGGGCGCTGGGCGATATAACTCGTCCAGGAGGAAAACTCCGGGGGAATCGCCATAACCGCCATATCGGCAAGGAGAATATAGATAAGACCGCCGGCGAGCACCGCTGCCGTTACGATGGGAAAGAGCTTTTGGTAAGAGACGTTAAAATCATCACAGGCATGGGTGACGGCTTCAAAACCGAAGAACATCCAGGGCGCCAGCATTACCATGCTGAATACCTGCATAGCGGGATTGGTGTAATACTGGAATGCCGGGCTGTAGGTATACATGCCGGTTTCCTTGACCAGCGCGATGTATAGGACGACCACGGACAGGAAGAAGACGATGGCGCAGAAGGTGTTGAAGTATTTGAGCAGCTTGCCGCCATAGCCCGCCAGTAGTCCAAAGATGATGATGAACATCCAGGTGGCGGCTACCTCGCCAAAGTAAATATCAAAATCGGCAATGGTATAGAGATAGCCCCAGGAAAGAAAATCACCCAGCAAAAATCGTGCCAGCAGCACATTGGCTGTAGCGTTTGCCCAAAGAATGGAAAGGTAGGCGATGAGCAAAATCCAGGCTGCCAAAAACGCATGGTCATGGCCGATGATATTGCGCACATAAGCCACAATGCCGCCGTCATCCTGATATTTTTCTGCCAGCCGACAGAAATTGGCAGCGATGACCAACAGGAGTGCGGTACTGATGGCCATGGCAATCGTGGTGCCCAGTGGCCCGGCAGTGGGAATAAAGAGATTAGCCGGCACCATGAAGGCGCCCCAGCCCACGGCACAGCCCAGCGATAAAGCCCAGACATGCAGGGGGGATAGCAAGTTACTCCTTGTGCGATTATCCATATAACAACGCTCCTTCCAATTTTTGAGCTTGCTGACAAAATAATATTTTTAGATAATTTCGCCTTTATTGATGAAAATTCCTTCTCTAACGAAAAAAAGCCTTCCCCTTGAGGAAGGCTGGTTAGCGTACGATTTTATAGATGGCCTGGGGGATGCTCAGAAGCGGCAGCTGCTGTTGTACGGCACCGATTTCAAAGGCTGATTTCGGCATGCCGTAGACGGTGGATGTTGCCGCATCCTGTCCAATGGTGGGCGAACCCTTCTGGCGCATTTTTAGGAGTCCTGCCGCGCCGTCCCGGCCAATGCCGGTGAGGATTATGCCGAGGGCACGGCTGCCGGCCACATCTGCCACGGTGTCAAAGAGCACGTCTACCGAAGGACAGACGCTGTGTACGGGCGGGCCAGGCTTGCAATCGAGTATATAGCGGCTGCCCATGCGGGAAATGGTCATGTGCTTGGCGCCGGGAGCAATGTAGACATGATTGGGCATGACCACATCCCCGCTGGCCGCTTCCTTGACCGTCAGCTTGCATTCCGAGTTCAGACGCTCAGAAAAGAGCCGGGAGAACATGGGCGGGATGTGCTGGACGATGACAATTCCCGGCAGGGGCGGCTCTAAACGGGTGATGATGGCCGATAGGGCCTCGGTGCCGCCAGTAGATGCGCCTATAGCAATGAGGTCAATAGGGCCTGCATTGGCGGAGGGCATAATGATGGGGGCGCTGGGAGATGGAACTGATTTCAGTGGTGTTTGAACTGGTTTGGAGACAGGCCAAATACTGCGGGGGGCTGCAGCGTTGCTGCCAATGCTGGTACTGTGCGTAAAAGTGGGGGATGGTTTGCTTTGGGCAGCTAGCAGTGTGCTGACCAGGTTATCATAAAACGCATCGGCGGGCTGGCCAATGGAGGGTTTTTTCAAGTAATGGGAGGCACCGAGGATTTTTGCTGCCTTTTCGCCGCTTTCCAATATACCATAGGTGATAATGGGAACTTTGGGGAAGGTCTTGACCAATAGCGGCAAAAACTTCTCCTGTTTTACGAGCAGAGAACCAAGCGCAAAATTCAGTACGATGGTGGTGGGATTAAACATAGACAGCTTATCCAAGGCATCAGCGGGCTGAGCTGCGTGCTCCACCAAACTGCCGCTGGGGAGCTTTTTGGTCAGTTCCTGCACCAGGGAGTTCTGGAATATTATGGAGTTGTCGATAACGAAAACTCTCAAGTCCTGCATAAATTCCTCCAAATCGGCAATCAAGCAATGTATAATCATACTATTATACCATTGTACCACAAAATCCTGCTTATGGGCAGAAGAATAATTTTTCATTGGCATTTGATTGCTAATTTTCTAATAAATTGACATATGTCCTAATCTTTGTTATGCTCATGTTATTCAATTCTTGTATAAGCCCGCTGATAAGGTGCGGGCGTTTCTACAGGCAACCGTAAATTGTCACAGTCTACAAGAAAGATGGAGCATGACCGACATATTGGATAAGTGAATGGCTTCTTTTTTCTTGGTGACGATGGATGATTTCCTGCCAAGAAAGAGGAGGCTATTATTTTTTATGCAAGTACAAGCAAGTCAGTCTTTCCTGGAGCGTTTCTTTAAGCTCTCGGAAAAGGGAACCACGGTACGTACGGAGGTTATCGCCGGGTTCACTACCTTTATCGCTTTGGCCTACATTATGTTCGTCAATCCGAATATACTGGCCGATGCCGGGGTACCTAAGGAAGCAGCCGTTGCTTCTACCATCTGGATTGCGGCTTTGTCCACGTTGATGATGGGCGTGTTCGCCAACTATCCTGTGGCTTTGGCACCGGGCATGGGCTTAAATGCATTCTTTGCCTATTATGTCTGCGGCGTATTGGGGCTGCATTGGACGGTGGCGCTGGGCGCGGTATTTTTTTCTGGTTTGCTGTTTTTGATACTGACCATCAGTCATGTGCGTCAGGCAATCATCAATGCTGTTCCGCAGAATCTGCGCGTGGCTATCGGCGTAGGTATCGGCCTGTTTATCGCCTTTGTTGGTCTTAAGGGAACGGGGCTTATCGTCAGTGACCCGGCAACTTTTATTACGCTGGGCAGTGTGCTCAAGCCGGAAACAGCCATGTCCCTGTTTGGACTGGTGCTCACGGGGGCGCTTATGGCTCGTGAGGTGCAGGGAGCCATTCTTATCGGTATCGTTGCCACGACAATCCTGTCTATGGTACTGGGGTATACGCCGGTGCCGCATGCTTTTTCCGATGTTATCAGCACCAGCCTGCCGCATATGGGCGAAACCTTTGGCAAACTGGACATCGTGGGCGCATGGAACTATGGTATTCTCTCCATTATCTTTACCTTTACGGTAGTGGAACTTTTCGATAATATGGGGACCCTCATTGGTCTTACGGCGAAAGCCAAGCTGGTGAAGAAGGACGGCGAGATTGAAAATCTCGACAAGGCCCTCAATACCGATGCTGTGGGGACGATTTTCTCGGCAATCTTCGGTACATCCACGGTTACTTCCTATATTGAAAGTGCTGCGGGTATCGCCGCGGGCGGCAAGACGGGCCTGACTGCCGTTACGGTAGCCGTACTGTTCCTCGTATCCCTGCTCTTTGCCCCGCTGATTGGCCTTGTGCCGGGTTACGCAACGGCGCCACCCCTTATTTTAGTTGGTGCGTTGATGATGAGTGAAGTGGGTAAGGTGAACTTCGCTGACTTCACGGACGGCCTGCCGGCGTTTTTGACCATCATCATGATGCCGCTGACCTCTTCGATTGCCAACGGTTTTGCTTTTGGCTTCATCAGCTTTGCCTTTATGAAGACCCTGGCCAGTAAACCGAAAGAAGTCAGCCCCATCATGTGGCTCGTGAGCATTGCTTTCATGATTAATCTGTTTATGCGTGCGTAAAATTTAAGTTTTTGTCGGGATTCACCGATATATAAATTGCACAAGGATGTGCAGCTTCAGTTAACTGAGGAGGTGTGGCTATGGATATGAGTATTGCCGCGATGTCGGTGAACATGCATCAGGGGCAGGCCATGCAGGATATGGGCATGGCGGTCCTGAAGATGGCTATGGATACCACGGAAGTTGCTGCAGAGGAAATGCTGGAGGAACTGGCCGTTGACCCGAATCTGGGCACGATGGTGGATATTCAGGCCTAAAAGAAAACTGCTGTATGCGATGTAAATCGGATACAGCAGTTTTTTTGTTATTTTTCATCTTGCTTTGTGTTTCTGCCGGATTTGTGGTATCATTTATGGTTGGTAGCGGTCTATCATAAGGCCGCATGGACAGCTGAAATTTAGGAGGTTTTTATTTGGCTGCAATTACTTATGAATTAGTGAAAAAGGACGAGGCCACAGGCGCTCGTGCCGGTATTATTCATACACCCCATGGCAGTTTTCCTACGCCGATTTTCATGCCTGTGGGCACGCAGGCGTCGGTCAAGGGCGTATCGCCGGACGAGCTGAAGGATTTGGGGGCAGGGATAATCCTCTCCAACACCTATCATCTGTTCCTGCGTCCGGGCATGGAGCTCGTAAAGGAAGCCGGCGGCTTGCATAAGTTCATGCATTGGGACGGGGCAATTCTCACCGACAGCGGCGGATTCCAGGTTTTCTCGCTGGGGGATTTGCGCAAAATCACCGAAGAAGGCGTGACCTTCCGCTCGCACATTGACGGCTCGAAGAAGTTCCTGTCGCCGGAAGTTTCCATGCAGGTGCAGATGTGCCTGGGTTCGGATATCGTCATGGCCTTTGACGAGTGTGTGCCATATCCGGCTGACCACGATTATGCCAAGCAGTCCACGGAACGCACGCTCCGTTGGGCGCAGCGCTGCAAAGATGTGATGACGGCACCGAATCAGGGCCTCTTTGGCATCGTGCAGGGCGGCATGTACAAGGATTTGCGCCGCTGGCATGCGGAAAAGATGGTGGAGATGGATTTCCCAGGCTATGCCGTGGGTGGCTTGTCCGTAGGCGAACCGCCGGAACTCATGTATGAGATGCTGGAATATTCCACGTCTCTGTTGCCGGAAAACAAGCCCCGCTATCTGATGGGCGTGGGTACGCCGGACCATCTGGTGGAAGGCGTAATGCGCGGCATTGATATGTTCGACTGCGTATATCCGACCCGCGTGGCGCGCAATGGCATGGCGATGACCTGGACGGGCAGACTCGTGATGAAGAATGCCAATCTCACCCATGATCATCATGTGATTGAGGACGGCTGTGGCTGTTACGCCTGCCGCAATGGCTATACCCGCGCCTATATCCGTCATCTGGTACGTGCCGGGGAAATCTTTGGTCTGCGCCTGCTCTCCCTGCACAATCTTTATTTCCTTGAAGAATTCGTGCGCAGAATGCGTCAGTCGATTATTGACGGTAAGTTTACGCAGTTCCGCAGTGAATTTTTAGCCAATTATAAACGCTGATAAACTAAAGAAGAGGTGTTTTTTATGACTCCGGAAACCATGACAGCTTTGGGCACTTGGGGGCCTATCTTCGTGATGATTGCGATTTTCTATTTCCTTTTGTATCGTCCGCAGAAGGCCGCGCAGAAGCGCCGCATGAGCATGCTCGATACCTTGGAAAAAGGCAACAAGGTGATGACCATCGGTGGTATCTACGGCACAATTGCGGGTATTGACGATAAGGTGATTAAGCTGAAAATCGCTGAAAACACGGTGATTGAAGTATCCCGTGCGTCCATCAATGCCAATATCACGCAAGATAAGCAGGCCTGATCATGGACGGGGCTGTAAAAGACCTGCGAGCCGAGAAAAAGGCTTTGCGGTCAAAAATCATCGCCGACCGGCGCAAGTTGACGGATAATTACCGCCAGCGGGCCAGCAACCGCATGATGACGGTGTTCTGTGCGCTGCCGGACTTCAAGGAACCGCGTAAAGTTCTTTGCTATGCCTCTCTGGCTGATGAAGTGCAGATAAGGCCATTGATGGAAAAATGGCTTTCCCTGGGCGTAATCGTAGCCCTTCCGCGGATTACGGGGAAAGGGCAAATGGAAGCCGTGAGCTTTACCGATTTTGACAGTCTGGTGGAGGGGAAATACGGCATTTTGACGCCTGACCTGGAACAGGGTGAAGTGATTCCGCCGGAGGAGCTGGATTTAATCATCGTTCCTGGCATAGCTTACGATACCCGTGGCGAACGGCTGGGCATGGGGGGCGGTTTCTATGATGCCTACCTTGACCGGGCAACTAAGGCCAAGCGGATAGCGCTGGCGTTTTCCTGCCAGCTGGTGGCTAAAATTCCTATGGAAGATCATGATGTCCGGGTTCATAAAATTATTACGGAGCAGGGGATATATAACTGTCTGCTGTAAGTGAGTGCCCATCTTGGGGTGCTGAGGGGGAGTGTATTATATGGAAGTTAAAATTGGCATGGCTAAGACTTCTAAATATGCGACGGAAGTTTGTGGCGATACCTGTGATATTGTGGAACGTCCGCATGGCGGCATTTCGGCGATTATTGCCGATGGGCAGGGCAATGGGCTGGCCGCTCACCATACCAGCAGTTGGGTGGTGAACAAGGCCACGCAGCTCATTTCCGATGGTGCTCGTGATGGGGCCGTAGCGCGGGCGGTGCATGATTATCTCTATGCCATGAAGGATAAGAAGGTATCCTGCACGCTGACGGTCGTCAGTGCCGACCTCGATACGGAAACGGCGGTCATCAGCCGCAATTCCAACTGCCCGGTAATCATCAAAACGCCGGAGTATGAAACGGTGTATGATGAAAATGTTGAGCCTATCGGCGTCAACCGCCATATGAAGCCACTCATGTATGAAGTGCCGCTGACGGCGGGCATGCTGATTGTGTCCTATACGGACGGCATTGCGCATGCGGGCAAAAAACGCCTGGGACATGCGGCCGATTTCGAGAAAATCATGGAAATCGTGCGCAAGAATGAGGCAGAGGATGTGGCCTTTATCGCCAAGAGTATTATGGATTATGCGCTGGAGCTCGATGCGGAAAAGGCGTCGGATGATATGACGGTGCTGGTCATGGGGATAACCGATGGTTCGCCATCAAGCCCTAAGATTGAGCAGTTGGAAGTTACTTATCCATATTAAGTAAATAACGATATACCATTACTTTATCTATGTAAACTGGATAGGAGTGATTGTCTTGAAGATTGCGGTTGTAGGAGTTTGTGCTTCGGGGAAGACTACGCTGGTTGCCGGATTGAAGGCGGCTGGCTTTGATGCTTATAATGTGGCGCAGGAACATTCCGGGATTCATGATTTTTGGGCGAAACGCCATCCAGATATTTTGGTGATGATTGATGCGACCATGCCGGCCATCCATAAGCGGCGGGTGGTATATTGGGATGAAAGCAGATTGGAGGTACAGCATAAGCGGCTGGCGGATGCCAGAGCCCATGCGGACCTCTACATTCAGACTGATAAATACAACGCTGCTGAGGTACGGGACAAGGTCATCGACTTCGTCAAAGAATATAGAGCAAAACGAAAGACAAAAGGGGATGAAATCTCTTGAGAAAGAATAATCTCATGAAACTGATTGTCTGTGTCGTCGCCATTATTGGCATTTTCCTGGCCTTTGTAAAGCCGCTGGCTTTCTCCATTCGTCAGGGACTTGACCTGCAGGGCGGTACCCATGTGGTGCTCGAAGCAGAAGACACGGACATTGCTAAGGTAAATGATGACGCGATGAACCGCGTGGTCACGATTATGGAAAAGCGCGTCAACTCGCTGGGCCTTACCGAGCCGATTATTCAGCGTGAAGGCGAGCGCCGGGTAATCATCGAACTGCCGGGCGTCAAAGACCCGGATGCGGCCATTAAGACCATCGGTAAGACGGCTATGCTGGAATTCAAGGACGAAGAAGGCAATACCGTGCTTACTGGTACGGATTTGAAGGATGCCCAGGCGGCTACGAATCAGCAGAATGGTCAGAATGTCGTCAACCTGGAATTTTCTGATGAAGGTGCGCAGAAATTTGCCGACCTCACGACGAAAAACGTGGGCCGCACCATTGCCATCCTGCTCGATGGTGAAGTGCTGACGGCACCGAATGTGCGTGAGCCTATCTTAGGCGGCCGTGCTGAAATCACGGGCCAGAAGACGCTCGAAGAAGCGCAGAACCTTGCCGTAGTGCTCCGCAGTGGTGCGCTGCCCGTAAAGGTTAACATCATCGAAACCCGTACGGTAGGCCCGACGCTTGGTCAGGACTCCAAGGATAAATCCGTCTTCGCCTTTGCTGTAGGTATTGGCGCGGTACTCATCTTCATGCTGCTGTTCTACCGCCTGTCCGGCTTTATCGCTGACGTGGCTTTGATGGCTTACACGGTAGTTCTGCTGGCGCTGCTGTATCTCTTGGATGCAACGCTGACGCTGCCTGGTGTAGCGGGTATCATCCTGTCCATTGGTATGGCCGTCGATGCTAACGTGCTGATTTTCGAGCACTTCAAAGAAGAATATCAGATTCAGGGCAAGACCCTGCGTCTGTCCATGGATGCGGGCTTTAAGCGTGCGTTTACGACGATTTTTGACTCCAATATCACGACGATTATCGCCGCAGGTGTCTTGTTCTTCCTCGGAACCGGTACGATTCGCGGTTTTGCCATCACGTTGGGATTGGGCACGATGCTCTCCATGCTGACGGCCATCACGCTTTCGCAGTACCTGCTGAAACTCATGATTAACTCCAAGATTTCGGAGAATCCCGGTGCTTATGGTGCCAACGGTTATATGCTGTGGAAAAAGGAGGACTTAAAGCATGAACAAGCTTGATATTGCTGGACGTTCCAAGATTTGGTTTGCCATTTCCACAGTCATCATTGTGGCCGGGATTATCTGCATGTTTACCCGGGGCTTTAACTTCGGTATCGACTTCACTGGCGGTACCATTATCGACTTGAAATTTGAGCGCCCGGTGGCGATTGCTGAGGTGCGCACGAGCCTTGCTAAGTTCGGCTTGGAAGGTTCGCAGATTCAGCTCACTGGTGCAGAATCCGGCGTGACGGAAGCCGAAAACGTCATGATTCGTACGACGGATATGGAAGAAGCACAGCGCAAAGACGTTATGGCGGCGATTAAGACCGATGTGGGTAATTACGATGTGCTGCGTGAGGAAAAGGTCGGTGCAACCATCGGCGGCGAGCTGATTACCAATGCGGTATTGGCGCTTGTGGTGTCCTGGGCACTCATCATCGCCTATGTTGCCTATCGCTTTGAATGGCGCTTTGGTGTGGCGGCAGTGCTTGCGCTCGTGCACGATATTCTCATCGTGTTGGCGGTCTTCTCCTTCACGGGACGGCAGATTGATTCTTCCTTTATCGCGGCTCTCTTGACGATTGTCGGTTATTCCATCAACGATACCATCGTTATCTTTGACCGTATCCGCGAGAACCTCAAACTGCATTTCCGCCGCGGCGGCGATGTGAACCATCTAGTGAATACCTCGGTGTTCCAGACGCTTACCCGCTCCCTGTACACGGTGTTTACGGTCATGTTTACGACCTTTGCCCTGTACTTCTTCGGCGGCGAAACGACGAAAGACTTTGCGTTTGCCCTGCTGATTGGTTTCGGCAGCGGCTGTTATTCGTCCATCTTCATTGCCAGCCCGCTCTGGGTTGTGCTGCGTAAGATGGGGGATAAGAAGAAGGCGGCAGCTAGTCCGGCTGTGGCTAAGTAAGTTCGTGTTCGGTTGACATCTATATGATAAGACGCCCGGTGGCTGACAATACTTTCCCTTTGCTTAGGCAGGCTTGCCAAACGCGACGGGAAAGCATTATCAGCCACCGGGCTTTTTTCGTACGTTACATAGTAGAGTTAAAGACGCCCGCGTGGCTGGTAATATTTTTCCTTCGTCATAGACAAGCTTGTCAAAAGCTACGGAAAAACATCACCAGCCACGCGGGCTTATTGCGTACATTACATAGTGATGTTAAAGACGCCCAGAGGGGCTGGTAATATTTTCCTTCGCCATAGACAGGCTTGTCAAAAGCTGCGGAAAACATCACCAGCCCCTCCGGGCTTATTGCGTACATTACATAGTTGTGTTAAAGGCGCCCGAGGTGACTGGCAATATTTTCCTTAGCCATAGACAGGCTTGTCAAAAGCTGCGGAAAACATCACCAGTCACCTCGGGCTTATTGCGAACATTACATCGTGTGGTGCTGAACCTAAGGAGGGAAGGGGGGGCAATGGCTTTCGGCAGCGTTTGACAAGCTTGTCTAAGCAGACGAAAGTTATTGCCTCCCCTTCCCTCCGCCTTGTGGCTAGAACTGCTGGTAAAAAGTTGACAAAAATCGGTTAAAAGCGTAAAGTATTGTCTAGATATTCTTAGAGAAAGATTAAATTTTGCGAGAGGGAGATGGACGGTGAGTCAGCAGGGGAGTCTGGAAAAGGGGATAGTGACATTTTGTATTGTGGCGGTGTTGTTATTGACACTGACCTGTCTAGCAGGTCTTTTTGTAGAGGATACAGCGGGGGAGAAAAATCCGGTTGTATCGATGGTTACGGCAGCAGGTGTCAAGGAACAGCCGCAGATTGTTGGTGGTTATATTCCAGAACGTCATCAGGGGCCGCCTCCTCCAAGGCAGGAGTCTTTCTTTCTTAGCTGGGATTTTATCAATGGACTGTTTGCGATTATCCTGGTGGTGGAGTTCGTTATTTTTCCCATTTTGTTTTGGCTATGGTTTGGCAAGGATAAACGTACAGAAAGCAAATAGAGCATTGCCTCATGAGTGAAGCAATGCTCTATTTTTATTCGGGTATATTTTCTTCCGGAGCGCCGTCGACATCTTCGGTGAGTTTGTGCTGCCCAAGCATCGTGGTCAGGGTTTCGCGGTTAAAGCTATAGGTGAAACTGGCGAAATCCTGTTCCGGATTATAGCGGCTGGAGGGGGCGTTCAAGAGCCCGCAGATGGTGTCGTAGAGCATATCGTTGGTAAAGTAGCGATGCTGATGCTCATAGAGTGCCGCGGTATGACGAGGCATGGCCTCCTGATATTGCGGAGAAATGTAGACCCAGAAGGGAATCCGTACCATGTCGAAGCTGAACACATCCGGATTATGGGAGATTTCCAAATTTTCGCCGTGGTCGGAGAAGTAGACCATAGCCTGCAGATTGAGATGCTTTTGCGCATAGTCGTAAATCTGGCTCACCACATAATCGGTGTAGAGTATGCTGTTGGCATAGGATGGTGTCGACGTAGCCCGCGAATCTTTCTCTAAGGTCTGGAACTTGTCAAAGGAAGCCGGGTAGCGGTTGTTGTAGTAGATATGGCTGCCCATGATATGGAGGACGATGAAATTGTTTTTGGATGGGTCAAGCTGATGGAGATAGGGAAGCAGTGACTCATCGTATTTATCGGTAAAGGTGTAGGAATCGTCTGTCCAAGTGGCATGGTCAGCGGTTTTGGCCACTAAGGTGATGGCGCTGTCATATTGGCCGTAACGGCCCTGATTGCTGAACCACCAGGTTTCATAGCCGGCCTTTTTCGCCACATCGAGGATGGAGGCCGATTCAAAGAATTCCTTGCCATTGTACTGACTCTGTTCCGTGAGGGCACGCTGCAGTACAGGAACGGTCTGCGACCAGGAGGCATAGGCGTTGTTGTAGTTGATAAAGCCCGGTGCATTGCTGCTCAGCTTTTCGCTGAGCCAAGGGGTGTTTTCAAAAGGAAAGTTCGGCGTATAGGCTTTCATGTAGTTGCGGGAAGCCGACTCGCCGATGATGAGGATAACGGTACCGGGGGCCTTGGCTGCCAGCGTGTTTTCTGCATCAATAATCAGGCTGTTGAACCGCTCGTCATGTCCTGTGCTGTACTCCTGCGTCTGTGTGACGTAGGTCGTTACATCTTCCCAAAGCTCGGCAAAGGAGGTCTGCGGCAGGTAGAAGCTGTGTGCCCAAAGGGAGAGAAAGGTCAGCACACCCAGCGTGGAAAGGCGCAGTGCGCTGGCTTCATAGTCCTCAGTAAGCCGGGCAAAATGCAGATGCGCCCGATAGGCCAGATAGATAAAGAGCGAAAAGCCCGCGATGATGAGGAGCGTGGGCAAAAGCCCCAGATTGGACTGGATGAAGTCAATGCTTTCATTGTAGTTGGTCAGGTACAGGGCCATGAGTGAGGCCGGCGTCAGACAGTGCCAGAACAGACAGTAGTAGACCCATTGGATGAAGGGAATCGCAAGGCCGGCAAAGTTCAAAAGCGCCATGAATAAAGAACTGATCTTTACATGGCCGAGCCGGGAAAGCACGCTTTCAATGCTCATCATGAGCACAAAAGCAGCGGTCCCCACAACGAAGTCGAAACAGATTTTTGACTGATACCAGCCTGTGTTGTAGGTCCAGGCGTAGAGGAGTGGGAATGTCATGCTCCACCCCAAACTTGTCAACAGATTCGGCAGAGCTGCCCGGCTGAAGATGGATACTCGCGTGGCGTACTGTGTCAGCACCAAAGCGGCAATAACCGGTATGAGAATGGGCATAAAGTATTTTGCCCCCATATCCTGACCGATATCGATGTAAAAGGCGATAAGACAGCAGAAATAGCTGGCCGCAGCGGCAAGGCGGCGGATAAAGGCATCCTGCTGATTGCTGGTTATAGTCATAAACATTCTTCCTTTATATGTAATGAAAATCCAACGACAATTTTACACGAATTTAACGGCATAGTCAATTTATAGAAAAAAGGACATGTGTCCGAAAAAACATGATATTAAGAAAAAAATCATTAAATTTCTGTATTATGAAATAGTTTTATGCTTGACTTTTTGACAGGCGTGTATTAATATTATAGTTGTAAAAATTTAGAAATGAGGGAGTTCTTATGGACAAAAAAGATTCATTGCGTTTGGAGAATCAGCTTTGTTTCCCCTTGTATGCCTGCGCCCGGGAAGTCGTTAAGGCATACCGTCCTCACCTCGATGTGTTAGGTCTTACCTACACCCAGTACATTACCATGATGGTCCTTTGGGAAGAGGGCAAAGTCAGTGTACGGGATTTGGGGAGAAAACTGCATCTGGATTCGGGGACACTCACACCGCTTCTGAAAAAGCTGGAAAGTAAGGGATATTTGAAGCGGGAACGTTCCACGGTGGATGAACGCGTGGTTATTGCCTGCATTACGGAGGAAGGCCGTAAACTAAAACGGGCAGCCGCCAAGGTTCCACAGGCCATGTCCAAGGAAATCACGGATTTCCCCATGGAAGATGCGCAGGAACTTTACCGTCTGCTGTATAAGTTGATTGGGCTTTTGGAAGTCTGCAACAGTCAGCAGGATGCAAAAAATTAAAATGCCTGTATAGCGGCAGAATCACTGGATTCTGCCGTATTTTTGTGCAAGAATATCGTTTGTCATCGATTTTTGTCGTTGCGTAAAGGTTCGTTATTTGCTACAATATATACCGTTATGACAATAAACAACCACAAGATGTAGAGGGGGCGTGAGGGATTACCGCAAGATAGCGGTATCCATAGAATATGAATTTAAAAACAGTTACGAAGCGTTCTGGGCACACGGTGCCTTATAACCGGGAAAAAATCTACAATGCGATTTTAGGCGCCAATAAAGATGCTGGCAAGAAGATGACGGAAAAAGATGTGGACGAAGTTACCAGTCAGGTTGAATGGGATATTCAGGACCGGGAAAACGTCAGCGTTGAGGAAATTCAGGATATTGTAGAACAGGAACTCATGAAGTATGATTTCTACGATATCGCCAAGAAGTATATCACCTACCGCCAGAAACATGCGGAACGCCGTATTGCACAGAAACACCTCATGTCCTCTTATAAGGATATTTTCTTTGCTGATGCTGTAGATGTGGATTCCAAGCGTGACAATGCCAATATCAATACGGATGCTTCCATGGGCATTATGCTGAAACTGGGCGCTGAGGGTGCCAAGCATTTCGTGGATAACTATGTGCTCACGGACGAATTCCGGGAAGCGGACAAGGAGAACTGGATTCATATTCACGATAAGGACTTCTCACTGATTACCTTTAATTGCTGTCAGATTGACCTGTTGAAGCTCTTTAGAGGTGGTTTCTCCACGGGGCATGGTTTCCTGCGTGAGCCGAATTCCATTCGTTCTTATGCGTCGCTGGCCGCAATTGCCATTCAGTCCAATCAGAACGATATGTTCGGCGGCCAGGCCATCAACGCCTTTGACTATGCCATGGCCGACGGCGTGCGCAAGTCCTTCCGCAAGGCGGTTATCAGCGAGGCACATAAGGCCCTCATGTATCAGTTTGACGACCACGATTTCGGTACGGAAAAAGAGTTTAAGGCTGTGTTTAAGCCAGCCATGGATTTTAGTGCCTGCAGTTATACCGAAAAGAAGGAAGACCCGCGGGCGGCAGAGTCCGTACAGGCGATTGAAAAGGCTTTGACAAGCGTGATGGCTGACGCTTATCAGCTGCCGGTGGATGAAGCAGGCCGTTTGGCACGCAATGTTTATCGCCTGGCCTGTGCGGATGTGGTGGAAGAAACCCATCAGGCCATGGAGGCGATGATTCATAACTTCAATACGCTGCACAGCCGTGCAGGTGCGCAGGTGCCGTTCAGCTCCTTGAATTACGGCATGGATGTAAGCCCGGAAGGCCGCTTGGCTACCCGTGAGGTCTTAAATGCCATTTGGTCGGGGTTGGGCAATGGGGAAACGCCGATTTTCCCGATTTCGGTATTCCAGTTAAAGGCCGGGGTCAACTACAATCCCGAAGACCCCAATTACGATTTGTTCCAGCAGGCCTGCAAGGTCAGCGCCAAGCGTCTGTTCCCGAACTTTGTGAACATCGACGCACCTTACAATCTGCAATACTATAAGCCGGGGGATTACAATTCCACGGTAGCCACGATGGGCTGCCGCACCCGCGTGATGAGCAATATCAATGGCCCGGAAGAATCCGGCAGCCGCGGCAACTTTGCCTTTACGACCATTAACCTGCCCAAGCTGGCGTTGGAAGCCAAGGGCGATATGGATAAGTTCTGGCAGCTTTACGATAAATATATCGAAATCAGCCATGACTATATCCAGGCCCGCCTGGCGGTGATTGCGGAAAAGCATGTCTATAACTATCCGTTCCTTATGGGGCAGGGCGTTTGGATGGACAGCGAAAAGCTGCGTCCGGATGACAGCATCAAGGACGTGTTGAAGCATGCTTCCTACTCGGTAGGCTTCTGCGGTTTGGCTGAGTGCCTTAAGGCCCTTATCGGCAAGCACCATGGTGAAAGTGCTGAGGCGCAGGAATTGGGCCTCAAGATTGTCGGCCATCTGCGTGAGCGCATGGATAAATACACGGAAGAAGAACATATGAACTGGTCCTGCTTTGCTACGCCGGCAGAATCCACCGCTGGTCAGTTCCAGCGTTCCAACCGCAAGGTTTACGGTGTGATTGAGGGCGTTACGGACAGGGATTACATGACCAACAGTTCCCATGTGCCGGTGTACTATCCGATTAAGGCCATCGACAAGATTCGCATTGAGGCCCCGTATCATGCCCTGGAAAATGCCGGACATATCGCCTACATTGAAATGGATGGCGACCCGACGAAGAATGTGAAGGCGTTTGAGCGTCTGGTTAGGGCTATGCATGATGCGGATATGGGGTATTTTTCCATCAACCATCCGGTGGACCGCGATCCGGTGTGCGGGTATACGGGGCTGATTGAGAATGAGTGTCCGCATTGCCATCGTAAAGAAGTGGAGACGGGGCGGTTCACCATTAAGAGAATGAAATAAGTCCGGGTTCGGAGTTCGGTTTACATCGATGTGCTAAGACGCCCGGCGGCTGATAATACTTTTCCTTCGCCATAGACAGGCTTGTCAAAAGCTGCGGAAAGGCATTATCAGCCGCCGGGCTTATTGCGTGCATTACAATGGTGCTTACATTGATGTGCTAAGGCGCCCGGTGGGGCTGGTAATATTTTCCTTCGCCATAGACAAGCTTGTCAAAAGCTGCGGAAAACATCACCAACCCCATCGGGCTTAGTTGTACATTACGCGGGGCTTACATCGATATACTAAGGCGCGCGGATAGGGGAGGTCGGGGGCGCTGCTTTGCATTGTGGATTAGATAAAACGTGAGGAGGGGAGGCGCAGCAGTGGCTTTCGGAAGCGTTTGGCAAGCTTGTCTAAGCGGACGAAAGTTACTGCCGCCCCTCCACTCCGTCTTGTAGGTGTGAATTTTTCTGTTAAAAATAGAAGGAAATTATAATTAATGGTGGAAAATATTTATGAATAAAAGCTGTAAAGTGTTGCATAATTTCTAAATTTTTGTTATGGTTGTATAACGTATAGACTAGGTGGCGATAATATGGCTGAAAGTCGGGAAGAAAATTTTTATCTGGCGGCGATGCTGCGGTGTCCGGGGATTGGTTGTCGTTATTTGCGGCAGTTGTTGGAAGTTCTGGGAAGTGCTGAGGCTGTTTGGCGGGCGGATAGGGATGTTTTGACGGCGACAAAGATTTTATCGCCGCGACTTTCCGAGCGGCTGGCAAATTTTTGCCGTCAGCATGAGGCTGTGCCGGAGGAGATTAAGAAGGTCTGTGACAAGAAGTTGATTTCCACCGTATCTATAATGGAAGAAAACTATCCGGAAGTGCTGCGGGAAATCTATGCGGCACCCGTGATGCTCTACTATACGGGAACGCTCGAAGCGGATGCTCGGCGGGTGGCTATGGTGGGGGCGCGGAAGTTCTCCGGCTATGGACAGGCGACGGCCTTGGATTTTGGCGAAAAACTGGCCGCGGCGGGATTGACGGTGGTCAGCGGTGCCGCACGGGGCATTGATACCTTTTCCCATCAGGGCGCGCTCAAAACAGGGCGTACGGTTGCGGTTTTGGGCTGTGGCGTAGATATCGCCTATCCGTCCGAGAATCGGAAACTGCTTTACGACATTGCCGATTCCGGCGGAGCAGTTGTTTCGGAATACGAACCGGGAACACGGCCATTGCCGGCGTATTTTCCGGCTCGCAACCGCATCATCAGCGGCCTTGCAGAAGGGACGCTGGTGGTGGAGGCTGCAGCCCGCTCCGGGTCACTGATTACCGCCGAGATGGCGCTGTCTGCCGGGCGCGATGTCTATGCCGTTCCGGGCAGTATTTATGCACCGGGATGCGCGGGGTGCAACCACCTCATTCAGCAGGGGGCAAAACTGGTTACCAGGCCGGAGGATGTTTTGGAGGAATTTCAGATTGCCCTGCCCAAAATGCCGGCTAAGTCCGTTATGAAGCTTACGGCGGAGGAACAGGAGATTTATCAGGTGCTGTCCTTTGACCATGCCTTGAGTATGGATGAAATCATGAACAGTCTGCCTGATGGTGAAATAGCAAATTTATCCTATCTGCTTCTGCAAATGGAGCTAAAGGGAATTGTGATAGAAAACGAGCTGCACGCTTTCCGGCGTGCCGAGAGGGAGTGAAAGTTTGGCTGCAGAAAAAGCAAAAACCAAGGCGAAAACGCGCGCCAAAGCGAGCAAGGTAAAAAAGACCTTGGTTATTGTGGAGTCGCCGGCAAAAGCGAAGACCATTGAAAAATATTTGGGGAAAAAATATATGGTGCGGGCCTCGATGGGGCATTTGCGTGATTTGCCCAAAAGCCAGTTCGGCATTGATGTGGAAAATGACTTTGCCCCCAAGTATATCAATATTCGGGGAAAAGGGGATTTAATCAAGGCACTGAAAAAAGACGCCAAAAATGCAGATAAAGTCTATCTCGCAAGTGACCCTGACCGCGAAGGTGAGGCCATTGCCTGGCATCTGTCCTTTATTCTAGGCTTAAATCCGGAGGAGGACTGCCGCATTGTCTTCAATGAAATCACGAAACCGGCCATTCAGGAGGCGGTAAAGCATCCGCGTGGCATCAATATTGACCAGGTGGATGCCCAGCAGGCCCGCCGTATGCTTGACCGCATTGTGGGTTACAAGCTGTCGCCTCTGCTCTGGCGCAAGGTGCGCAAGGGCCTTTCGGCAGGCCGCGTGCAGTCCGTAACGGTCAAGCTGATTTGCGACAGGGAAAAGGAAATTCAGGCCTTTGAGTCCGTGGAATACTGGACGGTGGGCATGAAACTGCGCAAGGACAAGTCCGCGATGTTTGAGGCTGAGCTTACCCATGTGGATGGGGAAAAACTTGACCTGCACGATGAGAAGGCAACGGAAGCATTGGTGGCTGATTTCCAGCAGCAGAAACTTTTGGTGGACAAGGTGAAAAAGAGCGAGCGCAAGCGCAAGCCTGCGGCGCCTTTTACTACGAGTTCCCTGCAGCAGGATGCAGCCCGCAAATTGGGCTTTACCTCCCGCAAGACCATGATGCTCGCACAGCAGCTCTATGAAGGTATCGAATTGGGCCGTCATGGTGCTACAGGTCTGATTACCTATATGCGAACCGACTCCACGCGCTTGTCGGATATGGCCCTCAATGATGCCCGTGCCTTTATCGGTGAGCAGTTCGGTGAAGACTATCTGCCGCCCAAGGCCAATGTCTATGTGACGGGGAAAAAGGCTCAGGATGCCCATGAAGCTATCCGCCCGACGGATGTGAACCTGACGCCGGAAAGTGTCGAGAAGCACTTAAATAAAGACCAGTTCAAGCTATATAATCTCATTTGGCAGCGCTTTACGGCAAGCCAGATGGTACCGGCTGTCTATGACACGCTGAGCATTCAGATTAAGGCGGGCGAGCGCTATACGGCCAAGGCCGCAGGCTCCAAGCTCAAGTTCCCCGGTTTTACGGCCGTATACGCCGGCGCGGAAAGCAGCAAGAAGGAAAAAGATGTACTGCTGCCGGATTTAGCTGAGGGTGATGAATTGAATATCGCCAAGATGCTGCCGCAGCAGCACTTCACGGAACCGCCTCCACGTTACAACGATGCTTCGCTCGTTAAGACGCTGGAGGAAAAGGAAATCGGTCGTCCGAGTACCTATGCGCCGATTATTGAGACGATTCAGGCCCGCGGCTATGTCCAGCGCATCGACAAGCATTTCCAGCCTACGGAATTAGGCTTTGTCGTAGTGGATATGCTGGAAGAATACTTTAAGGACATTGTCGATGTGAAGTTTACGGCAGACCTCGAAAATGAGTTGGATGAAATTGCCGAGGGCAAGGTGGAAAAGAATCACCTGCTTAAAGAATTTTATGACCCCTTTGCCGTTACGCTGGAAAAGGCTGATGAAGCCATCGGTCATGTGGAACTGCCGGAGGAAGAAACCGATATTCCCTGCGATAAATGCGGTCGCATGATGGTCGTAAAACAAGGGCGTTTTGGTAAGTTCCTGGCCTGCCCAGGCTTCCCGGATTGCCGCAATACCAAGCCATTGCTCGTGGATACCGGTGTGCAGTGCCCCAAATGCGGTGGGGCGATTGTCGAGCGCAAGTCGCATAGAGGCAGAAAGTTCTACGGCTGCAAGAATTATCCGGAGTGTGATTACACGACCTGGGACCAGCCGTTGCAGGAAAAATGCCCGAAATGCGGTGCGTTCATGCTCAAACATCACTATAAGAATGGCCGCGGCTTGACCTATTGCAGCAATGAGGCCTGTGAGACGCGTATTGACCATCCCATCAACAAGGAACTGGAAAAAATGCGTCAGCGGGCGGAAGCCAAGAAGGCCAAGGAAGCGGAAGCAGCTGCACAGGCTGAGGCGGCAGAACAAGAAAGCAAGACGAAAAAAGGGAAAAAGAAATAATGAAAGATATCATCATCATTGGAGCGGGCCTTTCGGGCGCAGAAGCTGCCTGGCAGGCCGCCAATATGGGCGCAAACGTAACCCTTTACGAAATGCGTCCGGTTAAGTCCACGCCTGCCCATAAGACGGCAGAATTTGCCGAGCTGGTCTGCAGCAACTCCCTGCGGGGCGCTGGCATGGAAAATGCCGTGGGTGTGCTCAAAGAGGAAATGCGCCGCCTGGGTTCCATTATCATGGAAGCTGCCGATGCGACGCAAGTACCGGCAGGCGGGGCGCTGGCGGTTGACCGTCATGGGTTCAGCCAGTATATTACCGACAAGGTGAGCAGTCACCCCAATATCACCGTTATTCACGAGGAAATCGAAACCATCCCCTTGCGGGATGATGCGATTACCATTGTGGCCAGCGGTCCGCTGACGGAAGGGAAACTGGCCGAGGAAATTGCCAAATTAACGGGTAACGATTCGCTCTATTTCTACGATGCAGCAGCACCCATTGTGAGTCTCGAATCCGTGGATATGACCAAGGCTTACCGCGCTTCCCGCTATGGCAAGGGCGAAGCGGCGTATATCAACTGTCCGATGACCAAGGACGAATATCAGGCGTTCTGGACGGAGCTGGTCAATGCTGAGAAAGCACCGACCAAGGATTTTGAAAAGGAAAAATTCTTTGAGGGCTGTATGCCGGTAGAAGTAATGGCAAGCCGCGGGGAAGATACCCTGCTGTTCGGCCCGTTAAAGCCGGTGGGGCTGGAGCACCCGGAAACCGGCGTGCGCCCCTATGCGGTGGTGCAGCTGCGGCAGGATAATGCCTCGGCAACCCTTTATAACATTGTCGGTTTTCAGACCCATCTCAAATGGCCGGAACAGCGCCGTGTCTTCGGCATGATTCCGGGACTGGAGCATGCCGAGTTCCTGCGCTATGGGGTTATGCACCGCAATACGTTCCTGAATTCACCGACGCATATGCGTCCGACCTTCCAGTTCAAGGGCATCGACAACTTGTTCTTTGCCGGACAGATGACTGGCGTGGAAGGTTATGTGGAATCGGCAGCATCGGGGTTGGTGGCAGGCGTTAATGCCGCGCGCATGGCCATGGGCAAGGAACCGTTGGTCTTCCCGGAGGAAACCTGTCATGGGGCGTTGGCTCATTACATTACGACCAGTGAAGCCAAGCATTTCCAGCCCATGAATGTGAACTTTGGCATTTTGCCTACCATTGTCATGCGCAATGAAAACGGCAAAATCATCAAGGATAAAAAAGCAAAGAAAATGAAACTTGCTGAGCGGGCTTTAAAGGCGATTGAGGACTTTAAGCCGGCTATTGGAGGTTGATTAGATATCATGGAAACACAATTTCATGCAACAACAATCTGCGCTGTGCGCAAAAATGGCAAAACCGCTATCGCCGGTGACGGCCAGGTGACTTTCGGCGAGCATACGATTATGAAGGCGAATGCCCGCAAGGTGCGCCGTCTTTATCACAATCAGGTGCTCGCGGGCTTTGCCGGTTCGGTAGCCGATGCGTTTACGCTGTTTGAAAAGTTTGAAGCCAAGCTGGAAACCTACAACGGCAATCTGCAGCGGGCGGCTGTGGAGCTGGCTAAGGAATGGCGCACGGACAAGATACTGCGCAAGCTGGAAGCCCTGCTTTTGGTAGCCGATAAGGACACCATGCTGATGCTTTCCGGTAACGGTGAAGTCATTGAACCGGACGGCGATGTAGCAGCGATTGGCTCCGGTGGCTTTTATGCCCTGTCTGCTGGCCGGGCGATGGCCAAGCATACGGAGATGAGCGCCGGCGAGATTGCCAAAGAAGCGCTGTCGATTGCCGCCGATATCTGCGTATTTACCAATCATAATATCAAGGTTGAGGAGTTAGACTAAATGGAAGAACTTTTTGGCACAAATGAACAGACTCCACGCCAGATTGTGGAGGAACTCAATAAATATATCGTGGGCCAGGACGAAGCGAAAAAATCCGTGGCCATTGCCCTGCGCAACCGCTGGCGCAGCCGTAAGCTTTCCAAGGAAATGCAGGAAGATGTGGTGCCCAAGAACATTCTGATGATTGGTTCCACTGGCGTCGGCAAGACCGAAATTGCCCGCCGTCTGGCCAAACTGGTGAAAGCTCCCTTTATTAAGGTAGAAGCAACGAAGTTCACCGAAGTCGGCTATGTGGGCCGCGATGTGGAATCCATCATTCGTGATTTGGCGGAAACTTCTGTACGCATGGTACGTCAGCAGCGCATTGAATCCGTACAGGATAAGGCCAAGGAAATGGCTGAAGAACGCATCTTAGATGTGTTTGTTCCCGAACCGAAGAAGAATACCAATCCTTTGGGCAGACTCTTTGGCGGTAGTGATGAAGATAATGAGCAGCAGGAGCAGCCGGCTGAACCCAAGTATCAGGCTGGCCGTGAATGGGTGCGCAAGCGTCTGCAGAAGGGCGAACTCGAACAGGAAACCATCGAGATTGATGTGGAAGATTCCGGCAAGCCGATGGTCGGTATGTTTGCTGGTTCCAGCCTGGAGAGCATGGGCGACAACATTCAGGACATGATTGGCAACCTGATGCCCAAGCGTCATCGCAAACGCAAGGTTACAGTCGAGCAGGCCCGCAAGATTTTCACGCAGGAAGAAGCCGACAAGCTGATTGATATGGAAGCGGTGGCCGATGAAGCCGTAAAGGTGGCTGAATACAGCGGCATCGTATTCCTGGACGAAATTGATAAGGTGGCTGTCAAGGGCAACAGCTCTGGTGCCGATGTGAGCCGCGAAGGCGTGCAGCGCGATATCCTGCCCATCGTGGAAGGCTCCACGGTTATGACGAAGTACGGCCCTTTGAAGACCGACCATGTGCTCTTTATTGCTGCTGGTGCTTTCCATATGGCTAAACCGTCTGATTTGATTCCGGAACTGCAGGGACGTTTCCCCATCCGTGTGGAACTCAAATCCCTGCGCAAGGAAGATTTCCAGAAAATCCTTACGGAGCCGCAGAATGCGCTGATTAAGCAGTATCAGGCTATGCTGGCAACGGAAGATGTAGAACTGGAATTTAAGGACGAAGCCATTGCCCGCCTTGCCCAGCTGGCCTGTGATGTAAATGAGCAGGCCGAAGATATCGGTGCCCGCCGTCTGCATACCCTTTTGGAGAAGCTGTTGGAAGAAGTGAGCTTTACGGCACCGGAACTCACGGAGAAAAAGGTTGTTATTGATGCCGACTATGTGGATAAGCAGTTAGCGGATATTGTAGTGAACCGTGATTTGTCACAGTTTATTCTCTAAGAGAAAATAATATGAAAATTTAATTAAAAATATTATTATACATCTATGATTATTTTGAAAAATATGATAAAATATCCATAGATGTGTATGAGCAGTCCTGTTCGTGAGTGGATAGGACTGTCAAAATATTTTGTAAAGGAGAAAGCTACATGGCATCATTATTAGAAAAGACCAGAAAAATCAACCGCCTCCTGCAGCGTTCGGAAAATGTGGAATACGATGGAATTTCCCGGGTGCTTAGCAACGTTCTTAATGCGAATGTCTATATCACCAACCAGAAAGGCAAAATTTTCGGCTATGCCTTTGTGGATGATTTTGAATGCGACATGATGGTGGATAAGGTAATCAATCAGGGCGAATTCCCCAAGACTTATGTAAACTGGCTCATGCGTATGGACGAGACCAATGCGAATCTGCATTCCAAGACGGGGATGTGCGCATATGAGGAGAATACGAAGTGCCTCTTCAATGGCAAGAACACGACCATCGTTCCCATCTATGGTGTGGGAGAGCGTATTGGTACTTTGGTCGTAGCCAAGTATGATGAAGAATTTAATGATGATGATTTGCTGCTCTGTGAGTATGGTGCTACGGTAGTGGGCATGGAAATGCTTCGCGACCATGCAGAAAAAATCGAAATTGAGGCGCGCAAGAAGGCCACTGTGCAGATTGCCATCGAAACGCTGTCTTTTTCGGAAAAACGAGCTGCAAAAGCTATCCTGGAAGCCTTGCCGGATGATACCGAGGGTATCCTGGTAGCTTCTAAGATTGCGGATAAAGTGCAGATTACGCGTTCGGTTATCGTTAACGCCTTGCGGAAGTTTGAGTCTGCTGGTGTGATTGAATCGACTTCATTGGGTATGAAGGGCACGCGTATAAAAATTCTCAATGAGCATCTGATGGAAGAAGTTCGGAAACTGGATGTGAATATTTGATTTGCTTCAAGGTCGGTACATGGGTGCCGGCCTTTTTTTTAGCGAATACTATTGACTACTTGTTTTAAAATGAAAAAAATGATAAAGTGGGAAGGAGTTAGAGGGCTTATGTAGAAAATAAATAAAAGGTAACTGTATGAATACGAGAATAAACGGTCGATTGAACGATGGCAGACAGAGGGGATGTGATTAGAGGTATGCTGGAACAGATAATGAACTCATCTAATTTTGATTACCTATCCCGGGGGTTGGAGGCTGCCAATTTGCGACATGAAGTGATCAGCAATAATATCGCTAACGTGAACACGCCGCATTTTAAGCGCAGCGCGGTGAACTTTGAGGATTTGCTGGCCAAGGAACTGCATTTGGATGATGAAGGCAAGCGTTTGGATGTTGTGCGGACGCATGACCGGCATTTGCCTATTCCGATTCATGGCAAGGTTCATGCTGTCATAGAAGAGGATGATACCACTACTATGCGCGTGGATGATAATAATGTCGATATTGATATTGAAATGGCAGGTCTGGCCAAGAATCAGCTCTATTACAACGCGATGACCACAGAGCTGGGAGGCTTTATGACCAGAATGAAAAATGTTATTACCAGCGGTCAGAGTTGATGACGGTTGGTAATAGAAAGTGTAAAGGGAATGACCATGAGTATGTTCTTAGGGATTGATGCAGCAGCGTCAGGTCTTACGGCGGAGCGGCTGCGTATGGATGTTATATCCAATAATATTGCCAATGCCAACACCACCCGTACGGAGCAGGGCGGGGCATATCATCGGCGGTATGTTGTTTTCGAACCAAGGGTTAAAAACGATGGACCATTTCAGAGTTTTTTAAAAAAAGCGGCAAATAAACTGGAGGCTGGAGATGGTGTACGTGCTACCCGCATTGAGAGTGATAATATGCAGGGGCCGCTCGTATACGATCCGGGACATCCGGACGCCAATGCAGACGGCTATGTAGAACGCCCCAATGTCAATGTGGTGGCGGAAATGGTGGATATGATTACGGCGTCCCGTGCTTATGAAGCCAATACGACAACGATTAATGCTGCCAAAGCCATGGTAACCAAGGCTTTGGATATGGGGAAATAAGTTTACAGCGTTTAATGATTTGAGAGGATAGCGATATGGAAATTGCACCATTGGCGATGACTCCTGTGTCCATGCATGCGGACAGCCATTTGGGAGAGACACAGGAACCAAAGGAAGTAAAGAATTTTGGGCAGTATCTGACGGATGCCCTGAAGAAGACAAACGCTTTACAGCTGGAATCGGATAGAGAAAATGCCCTTCTGGCTGCCGGACGCATAGAAGATGTTTCTCAAGTGGTGATTGCCGCTCAAAAAGCGGATATCGCCCTGCAGCTGACCCTTCAGATGAGAAACCGGGCAATGTCGGCATATCAGGAAATCATGCGTATGCAGGTATAGTGACAAATAGAGACTGATTCTACGTGAAGGGATTGAGATCATGGGAGATTGGAAAGAGCGGTATAAGGAGCTTCTGGAGAGATTCAGTAAGCGCCAGCGGTACATTATGCTGGGCTCCGCTTTGGCTATTCTCATTGCCATAATTGGTGTAAGTGCATGGTATGGCAATAAGCCGGATATGGTTCCTTTGTTTACCAATATGGAAACCAAGGATGCCGGTGAAGTAGCTGCAAAACTGAAAGAAGCGAAAATCGAATACGAGGTGCAGGAAACGCGGCAAGGCACTACCATCATGGTTCCGTCACGGGATGTACACAATGCACGGCTGGATTTGTCAACGCAGGGACTTCCCCGGGGTAATAAGGGGTTTGAAATCTTTGATGACAGCAAGCTGGGCGTTACGGAATTCCAGAACAAAGTCAATTATTTACAGGCTTTGCAGGGAGAGCTGACTCGTACCATTGAGCAGATTGCTGCCGTAGAAAAGGCGCGAGTGCATATCGTACTGCCGGAGGACAGCTTGTACAAGAAAAATGAGAAGCCGGCTACGGCTTCCATTATGCTGCATCTGCGGCCCAATATGGAATTGTCCAAGAAGGAAATCAAGGGTATTGTCAATCTGGCGGCAAACAGTGTTCAGGGCCTGAAGCCGGAAAATATCACGATTGTGAATGATACCGGTAAGATTCTTAATGACCCCGATGAAAATGAAGAACAGGCAGTCGGCGTTAAGACCATGACCCAGTTGGATATGACCAAGAAGGTTCAGGACAATATCCAGAAGAATATTCAGTCCATGCTGGATGATTCCATGGGAGAGGGCAAGGCATTTGCCCGGGTAAGCGTGGAACTGGATTTTGATGACCGGACCACCGACAAACAGACCTTTACTCCGGTGGTGGACGATTCCGGCATTATCCGCAGCCAGCAGGATTTGAGCGAGACTTACAGCGGTACTTCGACTCAGCCCGGCGGTGCAGCCGGCGTCCAGTCCAATGTGCCGGGGTATGTTGCCCAGAACAACAATGCCAACGCTGACTATGAGAAAAAGGAATCGACAAAAAATTACGAGATAAATGAAGAGAAATCCAAGACAGTAGCAGCTCCCGGCTCCATTCGCCGGCTGACTGTAGCGGTTTTGGTAGATGATACCGTAACGCCTCAGCAGCAGGACAGCATTATGCGGACGGTGAGCAGTGCAGCAGGCATCAACACCAACCGGGGAGATACGGTTTCCGTTGAACCGCTGCCCTTCAGTACAGAACTCCGTGACCGGCGGGCCGCAGAAGAAAAGGCTGCCAAGGACAGGGAGGACATGATTCTCTATGGCACAATCGGTGGCATACTGCTGGTACTGGCTGCTATTGGCGGTTATCTCTACTATCGCCGCAAGAAAAAGCTGGAAGCTATTGCAGCCGAACAGGAGAGAATCCGTCAGGAGGAGGAAGCAAGAAAGAAATTGGAAGAAGAAGAGCGTGCAGCCCTGTTGGCTGCTGGTGCTTTGGAACCTGAGGAACTTTCGGAAGAAGAACAGCAGCACCTTACCGAAAAGCAGACTTTGCAACAGCTTATTGACCAGCGTCCGGCAGAGGTGGCTATGCTTGTTAAAACTTGGCTGGCGGAGGAATGACCTATGGCACTTGAAGATATGTATGGCGATGGTGATGAAGAACTCACTAATACAGAGAAAGCAGCCGTGTTGTTTATTGCTCTGGGCCCTGAATATTCAGCGAAGCTTTTTCAGCATCTGGACGATGATGAAATTGAGCGTATAACCCTCGAAATTGCGAACCAGAAAAAGGTCAGCTCCGAGGTAAAGGCAAAGGTAGTCAGTGAATTTTATCAAATGGCTATGGCCAGCGACTACATTTCCACGGGTGGTCTGGAATATGCGCAGAATGTGTTGGAGAAGGCCTTGGGAGCGGAAAAGGCGATGGAAATTCTCAATCGCCTTACCTCCAGCTTGCAGGTTCGACCTTTCGATTTCCTGCGCAAGACCGACCCTTCTCAGCTCATGAACTTTATCAACAACGAGCATCCACAGATCATTGCATTGATTATGGCTTACTTAGAACCGGATCAGGCGGCTACGCTGCTTGGTTCGTTGCCGCCTGAAGCCCAGGCGGATGTAGCCAGACGTATTGCCCAGATGGATAGAACGTCGCCAGATATTGTCCGCGAGGTAGAGCGTGTGCTGGAGCGCAAGCTGTCTTCGCTGGTTACGCAGGACTTTACCACCGCTGGCGGCGTCAAGGCTATCGTGGAAGTCCTCAACCGTGTGGACCGTACCACCGAAAAATCGATCATCGAAACTTTGGAAGTGGACAATCCGGAACTGGCCGAGGAAATCAAACGCCTCATGTTCGTGTTCGAAGATATCGTTCAGCTGGACGACCGCTCCCTGCAGATGGTTTTGCGCGAAGTGGATACCAAGGATTTGTCCTTGGCACTCAAGGCTACACCTGCGGAAGTGGCCGACAAAGTTTACCGGAATATGTCGAAACGTGCTGCCGATATGCTTCGGGAAGAAATCGAGTTCATGGGCCCCGTCAAGATTCGCGACGTGGAAGAAGCTCAGCAGAAGGTCGTCAATGTCATCCGCGCATTGGAGGACAAGGGCGATATCGTAATATCGCGTGGACAGGGAGACGAGATGATTGTCTAGAGTTATCAAAGCCGCGATATGGGAAGAAAATCCTCATCTCATCCATACCCCCGAGCCGCCTAAGCCGGAAAAGGCTGCAGCCGAGGATAGTGGTTTTGATGAAGAAACCCGCACCCGTATGCTGGCAGAAATTGCTGCCAAGGAGCAGCGTGCTATTCAGTTATTAAAAGATGCCAAGGTGGATGCGGAAATACTCAAGCAGGAGGCTAAAGCTGAATGTGAGCGTATGAAAGAGGAAGCCCGGGCTGAAATTGAACAGGCAAAACAGGAAGCGTCCGAAGAAGGCCATCAGGAAGGCTATGAGGCCGGCTATAAGGATGGCGAGGCCAAAATTCGGGAGGAGATGGCTGAGACCCTGGCTGCAGGAAGTGCGCAGGCGGAAAAAACCCTGCGGGATGCGAAGGAGGCCACACGTGACTATGTTCAGCAGGCTGAACAGGATGTGGTGAAAATGGTCATGGCTGTTGTAGAAAAAATTCTTCCTCAGCACTTTATCGATGTTCCCCAGGTAGTATTGCCATTGGTGAGAGAGGCTATTGTTAAGGTAAAAGACCAAAAAGAATTAAAAATTCATGTGGCACCGCAAGACTACGATTTGGTACTTTTGGCCCGCAATGAATTTCAGGGTCTCCTGACCTACGGTGATGCGACGATTGATTTGGTTTCGGATCAGAGCATGAATCCTGGTGATTGTCTGATTGAAACGCCAAATGGGACAGTGGATGCACGGCTTGCCACCCAGATTGAACTGGTACGGCAGGCAGTGAAAAATGTTATGCTTTAAGAAGTTCCTTTGAGGTATGGAGCTATGGAAGATATGCAGGTAAATAAGCCCTTTCAACTGAATATCGATAAGTTTACAGAGGCTATTTACGATTGCTCCAGTGTCAAACTTACGGGGAAGGTGACGCAGGTTATTGGCTTGGTCATTGAGTCTCAGGGGCCTACGGTAAGTGTAGGTGAACTTTGTTACATCAGCTCGCATAATCCGGATGTTCCGCCGATTCCTGCTGAAGTGGTAGGCTTTCGGGAAGGTTATGTCATGTTGATGCCCGTTGGCGAGATGCAGGGGATTGGTCCTGGCTGTGAAGTGACAGCAGCGCAGAAGATGCTGAATGTTAAAGTGGGCGATGAGCTTTTAGGCCGTGTCCTGGATGGCCTGGGCAATCCTATTGATGGCAAGGGGCCGATTCTTTGCAAGAAGGAGTATTCGCTGCAGGCTGATCCGCCTCATCCGTTATCGCGGCCTCGTATCCATGACAGCCTTTATGTCGGTGTGCGGGCTATTGATGGGCTTATCACCATGGGAGAAGGTCAGCGCATAGGCATTATGGCTGGCTCCGGGGTGGGGAAATCCACCCTTCTTTCCATGATTGCCCGCAATACGGAGGCCGATATCAGTGTCATTGCGCTGGTGGGAGAACGTGGCCGTGAGGTGCGTGATTTCATCGAGCGCGATTTAGGCGAAGAAGGCATGAAACGCTCTGTGGTGGTAGTGGCGACCTCTGACCAGCCGGCTTTGGTGCGTATCAAAGGCGCGATGACCGCTACAGCTATTGCCGAGTATTTCCGTGATCAGGGCCGTAAGGTCATTTTGATGATGGATTCGGTTACCCGTTTTGCCATGGCGCAACGTGAAGTAGGACTGACCATTGGGGAGCCACCGGCTACCCGTGGCTACACGCCTTCCGTATTTGCCATGCTGCCACGGCTTTTGGAGCGGGCAGGTACCAGTGCGACAGGCTCGATTACGGGAATTTACACGGTACTGGTAGATGGCGATGATATGAATGAACCCATTGCCGATGCGGTGCGTTCCATTTTGGATGGTCACATTGTATTATCCCGTACGATTGCGGCGCAGAATCACTTCCCTGCCATTGATATTATGCCCAGCGTCAGCCGTGTAATGAATGAAGTGGTTTCGCCAGAACATTTAAAGGCGGCACAGCAAATGCGGCAGCTCATGGCCGTCTATCGGGATGCTGAGGACTTAATTCACATTGGGGCGTATGTAAAGGGCTCCAGCGCTAAGATTGATGAATCGATACAGAAGATAGATGCCATTAATGATTTTCTCTGTCAGGGAATTTTTGAAGTTGATTCCTATGAAGAAACTGAAAGAAAATTAATGGGAATTTCCGGGTAACAGGTCATGAAAAAGTTTAAGTTTCAGCTGGAAACCCTGCTCAGGGTTACACGGCGCAAAAAAGATGATGCTGAACGCGAATTTGCCGAAGCTTCCCGCCGATTGGAAGAAGCCCGGGAAGGTTTAAGCACTCTGCTGGACGAAATGCAAAGAGGCCAGCGGGATTATGACGCACTTTCGCAGGAGGGTGTGCGGGTTACCGTGGGCAGGCTCATGACATTTAATAGTTTTTTTGCCTGGAAAAGGGAGCAGATTGAAATGCAGCAGGGGATTGTCCTGCAGATGAAGGGCGAAAAACAGAAAAAGCTCAAGGCACTTATGGAAGTTATGAGTTATCTCAAGAGTATAGAACAATTGAAAGAACGCCGCTATCAGGAATATTTGTCGGAGGCTTTGCAGGAAGAACAGAAAATGCTCGATGAAATCGGCCTGCAGCTTACGATGCGGCGCAGAAGGGAAGGGATAAGCTTATGATGGATTTAACCGGTGTACGCCATGTACAGGCGAGAATTGCGCAATTGCAGGAGCAATTTGGTATGCCGGGAAATCTTCCCGGTACAGGTTTCTCCCAAAAACTGGAAAAGGAAATGCAAAAATCACTGGGGGTAACGGAGGCACAGAAAACTTCTGAACCAGCAGTTCAGGAAAACAATCAGCCGTTGCCTGCAGTACAGAAGGTGGATAATGCGAAAATGGTACTGGCGGATATGCCGCTGGCAGATCAAAATCTCAGTACGCTTATAGAGGCGGCGGCCAGAAAGTATAAAGTGGATCCAAAATTGGTGGCTGCTGTGGCAGAAGTGGAATCCAATGGCAATCAGAATGCCGTTTCGTCTGTGGGAGCTATTGGTGTTATGCAGCTGATGCCGGATACGGCAGCTTCACTTGGTGTAGATCCCTACAATAAACAGCAGAATATTGAAGGCGGTGCAAAATATCTCCGTCAGATGCTTGATACCTTTGGCGGGGATACGAAAAAGGCTGTGGCGGCTTATAATGCCGGCCCAGGAGCGGTGAAGGATTATGGTGGTGTTCCGCCGTATAAGGAAACCCAAAATTATGTGAACAAGGTATTGGATATTTACAGATAACGTAAGATAGAAGGCGGGTTAGACAATGGCAGTGAAGAAGAAAAAGAAAAAAGGCAGTAAGATAGTGAAAGTGCTATTAATGCTCTTCCTGCTATTTGTGCTTATCGTGGGTGGTTTTGCTTTAGGGGTTTACCTGCAGCTGATTGATACGCAGGAAGCCAATGAGCAGTTAAAACTTTACGATTTACCGGTTATTGGTGAATACTTTGTGCGTCCGGCACCTAGCGAGTCGGATATGGAAAAAATGCCAGTAGAAGATGCCAAACCGGACAAGGATAAGGATTTGAAGTCAGACGATAAGGATAAAAAGGAATCCAAGAAGCTCGTCATAACCAAAGAAGAGATTGAAAAACAAATGAAGCAGCGGGAAGCTGAGGAAAAGAAAAGAGTGTCTAAACTTGCCCGGCTGTATAATCAGATGAAGCCGAAGGATGCGGCAAAAGCCATGGATGAGCTGGATGATGATATGTGCATTGCCATATTACAGCGCATGGATGAGGCCGTGGTGGCAAAGATCATGACAGAATTCGACGAAGGCAAAACGGCCAGAATTACCCGTATAATGTATGCGGGTACCAAAAAGGAAGTTAACACAGAAGAGGACATTCGCCGCATGTTGGAAGAAAAAGCCAAGAAAGACGGGCAGGAACAGCCGGAAAATGAGGCACAATGAATGATAAGTTCCCTACCAAGCAAAAGTAGGGAATTTTTTATTTAAGTAAAAGGCGTTTTTCAACGATAAATAACATGTAAGGGAGGTGATTTGGTGAATGCAGCAAATGTAATGGCTATTTCTCCAAAGGCTGGTGCTGTAAACAAAGTGCAAAATACACGGATGGTCAGCAAAATGGACAAGGCATCTGCCAGTGCGTCTCAGGGCTCATTTGATGAGGTCTTGGGAAAAGCAGGAGAAGAAGTAACAGGAAAAATGGCAAAATCGCCGACAGAGGCACAGGGAAGTATACAAGGAAATGTTGACGCTAAGGAAGCTTATATAAAAGACGATATGCCAGAAGGAACGGAGGCTGCTTTAAATAGTAAGCTGGGGAAGGAACCGAAGTCAGGGAAGACAGCTAAGGATTGGGAAAAAAACTCGCAGGGGACGAAAAGCCAAAACCGTGAAAATGACACTGCTGGAAAACAAGAAACAGAAACGTTGGATATAGCTATCGCGGCGGTGGTGAATTTTACTGCAGATGAAACATCTGCATTGACTGTGGACGAACAAATTCCACAGGAAAAAGATGCACCTGCAGTGGTTGAACGAAGTCTGCATGTAGAGGATACCCAAATTTTGCAGAGGCAATCTACTTTAAAGGCTGATGAACAAATCCCGCAGGCGAAAGTTGCGCTAACAACAGCTGGGCAGATTTTGCAAACAAAATCTACACCAAAAGCGGATGGCCCAAATCTGCAGATGAAAGATGCACTGACGGTAGAGAAGAAGATTCCGCAGGTAGAAGTAACAATGTCAGCGGATGAACATATTTCGCAGGTCAAAGAGGCACTGTCATCAGATAAGCAGATTCCACAGGCAGAAGTTGCATTGACAGCAGATGAATCATACCCACAGGTAAAAAACGCTACTGATGTAAATCTGCAAAGTTTGTTGCCGCAGTCAGGAGCTGAGATTCAGAAAAATAAAAATTTCCTGGCGATGCTTTCAGGACAGCAGGTAAAACTGAGCGATGGAAAGCCAGTAGAAAACTTGCCTGAGATGGGAATTCAGAGGCAGGAAATGACATCAGCAGCTCAACCGGCAGAAGGTTGGGGAATGGGCCGGATGACAAAACCGGCAACGATGCTGGAGATACAGCTGAACAATCATCAGTTGGCAAATAGAGCAGTGCTTCAGGAAAACAGTGTAGTGTTGCAGCAGGATTTGCCGTTAAGAAATCTTCAGGGAAGTAGTCAGCAATTTCCTTTGCAAAAAGAGGGCTGGTCTAATGTCCCATTAGTAAATCAGGCTGCTCTGCAGAATGAAGAGGGCAAAGGGGCTCTTTTAGCGAATCAGACGGTTCAGGAAAATTTACAATTGGCTTTTTCGCAAGGGCAAAGAGGCATCTTTTTGACAGATGTGCAAAATAATATGTCTGAAGAGGTTGAGCGGCCACAGGAAAATCTTAATAATCTGCAGGGGACAATCCTGAACAATGGTAAGGAAAGACAGGACGTCAAGGGCATGGCACTTTTTGAGCAGAGCGAGGAAACGATGCCGTCCATGCCTGCTGGCCGGGTGAAGGAGTCAGTGATACAGCAGGTACCAGCACAAGAGATGATTTCGGAAGAGCCGATGCCGTCCATGCTTGTTGGCCGGGTGAAGGATTCAGCGATACGGCAAATACCAGTACAAGAGATGATTCCGGAAGAGCCGATGCCGTCCATGCCTGTTGGCCGGGTGAAGGATTCAGCGATACAGCAAATACCAGTACAAGAGATGATTCTGGAAGAACCTATGCCGTCTATGCCTGCTGAAAGCGTGAAGGATTCAGTAATCATACAGGAAACAGGAAAAGTGATACTTCCTGAGGAAATGGTGCAAACATCGCCTGTTGGGAAAAAAGAGACTGTTTCTGTGAATAATCCTTTGTCAGGTGTCAGCATAACGGTAGAAGATGTTGTACCGATGACAGAGCCGGCAATGGAGATGCAGGATAATCTTCAGCAGAATTTGTACCGACAAAATCAGCAGGCGTTTCCCGAGACTAAGGTGGTGACCACTGCAGAGGGAGAAATGGTCAGTCAGCTGGTTGAAGAAGCTGTAGGAGATAAGAGTCCTTTCCAGTCGAAGTCTGTTCCGGCTGGCAATCCTGAATCTGCTGCTATGTTCCAGCAAAGTCTGAATGACAGTCTGACAGGGTCTAAAATGACGAATGAGACAAATCAAACGCAGAATTTACAGGAAGATTTCAATGTTCCTCGGCAGATTGTGGAACAGGCAAGATTATTGAGGAGAGGCGAAGATACGCAGATGGTCATAAAACTCCACCCTGACCATTTGGGCGAGTTGACCCTTAAAGTATCGGTTAGTGCTAATGGTGCGGTCAATGCTTCATTCCATAGCGACAACGCTCAGGTAAGAGCGATTATTGAAAACACGTTGGTACAGCTTAAGCAGGAACTTAATAATCAGGGACTGAAAGTGGATAATGTTGATGTCTATGCCGGGTTCACGGATGGTCAGCTGCCTCAGGGAGAAGGACAGCAGGCATGGCAGCAAAATCAGGGACACAGCAGCAACGGCAGTATGCGGAATTTAGGGAATGTGGAAGATTATGGAGAAGAGACCGAAAATATAGCTGCTGGTGTTCAGTCATCAGCAGAAGCAGTTGATGGCGTAGATTACCGGGTCTGAAGTATAGAAGGTGAATAATGTGGCAAATTCATTAAATACGATTACCGTTGATGGGGTAACCCAGACAATGGAAAGTTATCAAGCAAGCCAGACGCAGGCAAATAAGGACAATAGTACGTTGGGCAAGGATGCTTTTTTGCAGCTTTTGGTTACCCAGATGAAATATCAGGATCCATTAGACCCGCAGGATAACGGTGAATATCTTGCACAGCTGGCACAGTTCTCTGCATTGGAGCAGATGACCAATGTAGCAGATGGACTGGGTGAGGTATCGAAGTTGGTCGGCAATATTGATACTTCTGTATTGGTGGGGCAGCTCAGCAATATGATTGGTAAGGACGTACAATGGAGTGTGGAAAGTACCAGCACAGATGCTGATGGTAAGTCAACCACGACCACAACGAAGATGGAAGGGAAAGTTACCGGTGTAAGCATTTCTGATGGTTCACCGACGATTATTGCCAGCTCCGGCGGTAAGACCTATCAAGTGGGGATTGGCGATATCAGTCGCATTGGTGAAGGTGTGCAAGGAAACTGATTCTTTAAGCGAATATTGGCGGTACAATTGTAAGACCGGCGCAGCTATGCACCGGTCTTTACTGTTAAACAGTATTTTTTTTGCATTTAGCCAAGAAACTTTTCAAATGAAAAAAGGGAAAAGGCTGATTCATGCCGAAATTTAAGAAAATAAGGAACACGTTAAAGATGTAAGGAGGAAAAAACAATGATTAAGCTGACAAAGTTTAATTCGCAGACAAATAAAAAAGGAGAATTCGTGCTTAATGCCGAAATAATAGAAACGATAGAGGAAACGCCGGACACGGTGGTGACATTGACAAACGGCAAAAAGTTCATCGTAGAAGAACCAATGGATGAAATTGTCCGTCGTGTGATGAAATATCGCCGGGCGCTCCATCAATTTTGATGTGGACAAGTTCTCATCAATTGGTATAATATTTAAAGAAAACTATTACGGAGGGATAATCGTATGGCTGACGAAGAAAAAGACACAGAGGAAGTGGCCGAAGAACCGAAGAAGAAATCTCCGATAATTCTGGTGGTCATCTTAGTTCTGATTGGTCTGGTGCTCGCCGGCGGCATCTCGTTCTTTATTACGACCAAGATGATGGCGGATACCGCTACTGAACAGGTCAATGAGCATCATGACCCTGGTAAATTTATCAAGTTGGGTGATGCCAAAGACGGTATTATGGTAAATGTTGGTGGGCAGAAGGCAGGCAAATTCCTGAAAGCGGGCATTGTTTTGGAGATGAACCCGGGCAAAAAAGCCAACATGACGGAGGAAGGTGCGCTTCTGCCGGAGGCTGAGACGAAGATTCTGGATACTACAATGCAGATTCTGCGCAGTGCCAAACTGGATGAATTTGATGCAACCCGTCAGGATGACTTGAAAAAGAAAATTAAGGATGAATTGAACACCAAACTGGGGCCGGGTTCTGTGTATGATGTATATATAACAAGCTTCCTGCTTCAGTAAAAGTGTTCAATTTCCAGCAGGAAGGAGGGCGTAAGATTGGCAGATGAAGTACTATCTCAATCTGAGATAGATAAACTGCTTTCCGCGCTGTCAGATGGAACCGTATCAGCAGAAGAAGTAAAAGCAGACGAAGAACAAAAGAAAGTTAAGACATACGACTTCAAACGGCCAGATAAGTTTTCTAAGGACCAGATACGAACGCTCTTCATGCTTCATGAGAGTTTTTCCAGACTTTTGAATACGTATTTGTCTACACATTTGCGTACACTGGTAAATGTTGAGGTGGCTTCAGTAGAGCAGCTGACTTATCAGGAATTTGTGCAGTCTCTGGCCAATCCTTCAGTAATCAGTATTGTGGCTGTACCACCGCTTAAGGGCAATATCATCATGGAAATAAACACGGAGATTGCGTTCGCGTTTATTGACCGGGTATTTGGCGGTGAAGGCCGGGTAGGGGTAAAGCCCCGTGTGCTCACGGAAATAGAAGACGTGGTTGTGCAGCGCTTTATCAATACTGCCTTGGGGCATTTGAAAGAAGCCTGGATGAATGTGGTGGAATTTTTCCCTGCATTGGAAACTACGGAATCAAACCCTCAATTTACGCAAATCGTACCGCCCAGTGATATGGTGGTCATTGTCACCATTCAAATGAAGGTGGGAGAAGTTGAGGGAATGATGAATATATGTATTCCCTATCTGGTGCTTGAGCCAGTTATGTCAAAACTTACGACTACTTTCTGGGTGGCTTCATCCGTATCGAGGGATGATAATCCTGAGCAGGTCAAACTCCTGCAAAAGAAAATTGAGCGAACCAAGGTTCCCTTTGTGGTGCAATTGGGTGAGCTTAAACTCACAATCAATGAGTTTTTGACGTTGGGATTTGGGGATGTCCTGCAAATGGATACTCGAGTGGATGATAATTTGTTATGCCTGGTAGGCAAGCGGCCAAAATTTTATAGCCGCCCGGGTAAGTCGGGCAAGAAAATGGCGGTCCAAATTACCAAAATTATAAGTGAAGGAGATGAAAATACTGATGAGTGACGATATGATCTCGCAAGAGGAGATTGACGCCCTGCTGAATGGCGGAGGGATACCCGCGGCAGACGACAGTCCAGCACCAGCGGGAGAGTCCGAAGCCCCGGCTGAAGCAGCTGGCTCCGACAGTAGTTCATCTCAGTTTGATGATATACTCACGGATGTGGAAAAGGATGCTCTGGGAGAGATTGGCAATATCTCTATGGGCAGTGCAGCGACAACCCTTTCGGTACTGCTCGGGCATAAGGTGAACATTACCACGCCTTCGGTTTCCGTTTCTTCAATGAGCATGATTCAGGAAAAGTACCCCATGCCGTATTTGATTGTCGAGGTAGGGTATACCATTGGTATCGATGGCAATAATGTTCTGGCCATTCAGGCACAGGATGCGGCCATTATCGCCGACTTGATGATGGGAGGCGATGGCACTAATCCGGATACGGAAATCAATGAAATCGCCATGAGTGCGGTAGGCGAATCGATGAATCAGATGATGGGCACGGTGGCAACATCTTTGTCCACCATGTTCAACAAGAAGATTGATATTTCGCCGCCCAAGGTAAACCTCATTGATTTTGGCAGTGAGGATAAAGTTTCTGAAGTGCTCGGACAGACAGACCCGATTGTGTGTACATCGTTCCGTATGGAAGTAGACGGTCTGATCGATAGCGAAATCATGCAGATTTTGCCTGTAGAAGTGGCTAAGGAAATGGTTGAGGCACTGACCAATGGTTCTGCTGAGGAGCCAGAGCCGGAGCCTGCGCCAGCATCAGCACCAGCAGCACCGCCACCACCGGCAGCTGCGCCGGCACCAACTCCTGCCGCACCGCCGCCTGCACAGCAGATGGCACCGCCGGTGATGGCCGCCCCGCCGCCTGCGGCAGGTGGGTATGGTTATGGTATGCCGCCTATGCAGGGGATGGCTGCTAATGTGCCGGTACAGCCTGCACAGTTTATCCCCTTGAATACGCAGCCGGTACAGGTCAATGATGCAAATATTGGTCTGATTCTCGATGTTCCCCTGTCGGTGACTGTGGAACTTGGCCGAACCAATAAATCCATCAAGGAAATATTGGAGCTTACCAATGGTTCCATTGTAGAATTGGACAAACTGGCTGGTGAACCAGTAGATATCAATGTAAATGGCAAGTTCCTGGCCAAAGGCGAAGTGGTCGTTATCGATGAAAATTTCGGTGTGCGTATCACGGAAATTGCCAGCCCCGCAGAGCGGGCAGCTAAATTGCAATAACCTTTAGCATGTAGAGAAGTTCTTGTCTAAAGCAAGACTTTCCTATATAATAAAAGCGATGCTAACCAAGTCGGATGTTTTTTAAGATGAGGAGAGATGGAACATGGCAGTAAGAGTATTGGTCGTTGACGATGCGGCATTCATGAGAATGATGGTTAAAGACATCCTGTCTAAAAATGGCTATGAAGTCGTAGGCGAGGCAGAAAATGGGATGAAGGCTCTGGAGAAATATCAGGAGCTGAAACCGGATCTCGTTACTATGGATATCACGATGCCGGAGATGGATGGTATCAGTGCCGTTAAGGAAATCAAAAAGGTTGATCCCAACGCCAAGATTGTTATGTGCAGTGCAATGGGTCAGCAGGCAATGGTTATCGAAGCTATCCAGGCCGGCGCCCGTGACTTTATCGTTAAACCCTTCCAGGCAGATCGTGTATTGGAGGCTGTCCGTAAAGCAGTGGGCTGATGGAAAGAAAACGTATTTTTCTGGCGTGCTTTGTGGGAATGCTCATATTTTTATTGGTTACAGAACCTGCCCTGGCAGCCGAGGAGGCTGCCAAGGGGGGGTATCTGGCCGGTTATGAAAATACTGACCCACGGCCTGCGCCGATTTCCTGGTGGTCAACAATTGCTTATTTGGTCAGCCTCTTTGCTATTTTTGTCTTTGTAGTAGGGCTGGCTTATTTTGCTGCCCGGTTTATTGGCGGCAAATTTGCTCAGCAAAAGCTGGGCTATGGCGGCAGGATTCTGTCTCACTTACCTTTGGGGCCTAACCGTTCTGTCTGTGTGATTGAAATGAGTGGCCGGGTCTTTATGCTAGGGGTTACGGAACATTCCATCACACTGCTGACGGAAATTACCGATGCAGATGAGATAGACCGGCTGCACCGTGAGGATTTGGCCTTTGGCAAGATGCCGGATATGTTCTCGCAGCAGTTTGGCACACTAGCCGGGTTGGTACAGAAAGTTCCGCCGCTATTTCGTAAGTAATGGGCTGTCAGAATCGTTATTTAAAAGGAGTTGTGGGCAGTTGAACCGCCGAAATGTCTTTTTTATGCTGGGAGGAATACTTTTCCTGCTGGTTTTGGCACAGAACGCTGCTTTAGCTGCACCGCTTATCCCTTCGGTAAATGTTGATGTGGGTTCGTCGAACAAACCTCAGGATGTAGCGGTGACGCTGCAGGTGATGGCACTTTTGACCATCCTGTCGCTGGCACCGGGAATCCTGATTATGACCACATCATTTGTGCGTATTGTAGTGGTTATTGGTTTCCTGCGCAATGCGCTGTCTACGCAGAATGTGCCGCCCAATCAGGTGGTTATCGCCTTGTCGCTGTTTTTGACCTTTTACATTATGTCTCCTTATTGGAGCCAGGCAAATGAAAATGGAATTCAGCCGTATATGGCGGGGCAGATAACTCAGGAAGAGGCGCTTAAGAATGTAGTGGAGCCTGTTCGCGAGTTTATGTTCAAGCAGACCCGCGAATCGGATTTAGCTTTGTTTGTGAATCTAGCGGATGATGAACGTCCGGAAACACAGGATGATGTATCTACGTTTACACTCATTCCTGCATTTGTTATTAGTGAGTTAAAGACAGCCTTTCAGATAGGCTTTATGATTTATGTGCCCTTTATCGTCATTGATATGATTGTGGCCAGTACCCTCATGTCCATGGGCATGATGATGTTGCCGCCGGTAATGATTTCCCTGCCGTTTAAGATTTTGCTCTTTGTTATGGTGGATGGTTGGCATTTGCTGATTAAATCGCTGATCGTCAGCTTTAAGTAGTAAGATAAAGGCGCAGGGGAAAGAGGAGCGGGTGCGTATGTCAGGTGATTTGGTTGTACAGCTGGGGCAGGAGGCGCTGTTCATCGTCATGATTGTGGCAGCCCCGATGCTTGGCTTAGGTCTTATTGTTGGTTTGATGGTCAGTGTCTTTCAGGCAACGACATCCATTCAGGAGCAGACGTTGGCATTTATTCCGAAGATAATTGCCGTCTTTGTGGCTATTTTGATTTTTGGCCCTTGGATGCTGCGGATTATGACGGAATACCTGACCAATATTTTGGTTAATTTGCCCGGCTATATCGGCTGAAGGAGCAGATTATGGATTTTTTTGAGCTTCTGCAAGGTCATGCGGCAGTATTTCTGCTCCTTCTGACCCGGGTGAGTGGCATATTTATCATTTCGCCTTTTTTCGGTAGCCTGAATATTCCTGTTTATTTTCGCGCAGCGGCGTCCTTTGCCTTTGCCTTGGTACTATTTCCTGTAGTGGATAATTTTCAGGGAATAACGGCGCCGGCTTCCGTTTTAGGTTATACAGGAGCAGTGCTTTCCGAGCTCTTTGTGGGCTGGCTTATCGGGTTTGTTGCTTATATTGCTTTTGCTGCAATTACCATGGCCGGCAAGGTTATGGATATGCAGGCAGGTTTTGCCGTAGTAAACGTAATGGATCCGACTTCCGGTCAGCAAATGCCGCTTATCGGAAGTTTTCTTTATAATTTGGCGATTATCGTCTTTGTGGTGACCAATGGGCATTACATGATTATATCAGCCCTCTTTGAAAGTTTTAAACTGGTTCCGTTGCTGGGGGCAAGCCCTGATCTGTCTTTGCCGCTGATTATTGCGCGCTTTACGACAGGAATTTTTTTTACGGGCATGAAAATTGCTATGCCGGTGACGTTTGCTATTTTGCTGACCAATGTGGGGTTAGGAATATTGGCGCGAACAATGCCCCAGATGAATATTTTTGTTGTGGGCATTCCGATGCAGCTTACCGTGGGGATTCTGATTCTGGCCATGGTGCTGCCATTCTACGTCTTGTTTCTGGATGTGTTGTTCAATGAAATGTATGGAAATATTACAATTGCACTGGAGGCCATGCAATAGGAATAGTTTTGTCTTTGATTTACAGCTTTTTGCCGGAGATGACAAAACTGAGGAACCAACGGCAAAAAAACGTGCTGATGCGAAAAAAAAGGGGCAGGTCGGTCGCAGTACGGATATGACAGCAGCCTTTGTCCTGTTGATGGGGTTCTTTGTCATAAAAATGCTTTGGGAGTCTATCTATACGAAGATAGCGACATATACAACATATGTTTTTTCGCACTTGAATCAGCCGGTAGATACGGAAAGTGTTATAAGAATATTTATCGGCATAGTGGAATTATTGGCTCAAACGGCGCTGCCCATTATGATTGGGGTTATGTTTATAGGACTGGCAATCAACTTTTATCAGGTCGGACTTAATTTTAATACAGAAGCGATTGAATTTAAGTTAGACAAGCTAAATCCTATCAATGGTTTCGGGCGTATCTTTTCTAAGCGCTCCTTGATGGAATTGGCAAAATCCTTGATGAAAATTGCAATTATTGGTTTTTTCTTATATGACTTTCTAGTGGATCATCTAATGGAAATGCCGCAATTTATCTATTTTGATTTAACCACGAGCTTAGCGCAGATTTCCGATATTATTTTCAAGATGGCCTTTGAGGTCATTGGCGTTATTATGATCGTTGGTTTTTTGGATTATGCCTATCAGAAATGGCAGACCACCCAGGACCTCAAAATGTCCAAGCAGGAAGTAAAGGACGAAATGAAACAGTCCGAAGGTGATCCGCAGATTAAAGGCAAAATCAAGCAGAAACAGCGGCAGATGGCCATGTCCCGCATGATGCAGGAAGTGCCGAAAGCGGATGTTATCGTTACCAACCCGACCCACTTTGCTGTGGCGCTTAAATATGATAAGGGGATGGTAGCACCACAGATTGTGGCTAAAGGGCAGGATATGGTGGCTCAGCGCATAAAGGATATCGCGCGGGAAAACCGGGTGCCCATTGTAGAGAATAAGCCATTGGCGCGTGCGCTTTATGCTGCCGCAGATGTTGGGGATATTGTTCCTGCAGAACTCTATCAGGCGGTGGCTGAAGTCTTGGCTTATGTATATCGTCTGAAAAACAATCGCCGTCGGGCGTAAGTAAATAAGTAATTAAAAGGAGAGGCACTATGGCTGCACAACAGGCAGCTGCCCCCAATGCCGTGTTTGGCAAGGGCAGTTTTATTCAAAAATACAGCGATGTTATGATAGCGGTCGCTATCGTGACCATCGTTGTCATGATGATTATTCCGCTGCCGACGTTGCTGCTGGATATGCTGATCTGTTTGAATATTACCATTGCATTACTGTTGGTTATGTCGGTAATCTATAACAAGGAGGCCTTGGATTTATCCATTTTCCCGTCATTGCTGCTCATTACCACCTTGTTCCGGTTGGCGCTGAATATTTCGTCAACGCGACTTATTCTGCTTGATGGTTATGCAGGGGAAGTTATCACGGCATTTGGTAACTTCGTTGTCGGTGGTAATCCGGTTGTCGGCTTTATCATGTTCGTTATCCTGGTAGCCATCAACTTTATCGTTATTACCAAAGGTTCAGAGCGTGTGGCTGAAGTATCGGCACGTTTTACCTTGGATGCAATGCCTGGTAAGCAGATGTCCATTGATGCTGACCTCAATCAGGGGGCAATAACGGATGCGGAAGCAAAAATCCGCCGTGAGAAAATCCAGCATGAAGCGGATTTCTTTGGCGCTATGGATGGTGCTTCTAAGTTTGTAAAAGGTGATGCCATCGCTGCCATCATCATTATGATGATTAACATCGCCGGCGGTTTTGTCATCGGCATGATGCAGCGGAACATGGAGGCCGTGCAGGCGTTGCAGACCTATACACTCCTCACTGTAGGTGAAGGTCTGGTAAGTCAGATTCCAGCTCTGCTCATTTCTACGGCAACCGGTCTTATCGTTACCCGTGCCGGAGCGGAAGGGAATTTGGGCAGTGACATTGTCGCCCAGCTTTTCCATAATGACCGCATCTTCTTTATTTTAGGTGGCGTTCTGATTTTTTTCTCCGTAGTACCGGGACTTCCTGGTATTCCCTTCTTTGCATTGGCGCTGTTCTGTTTTTTGATTGGTCGTCTGTTGAAGCAGCAGACGGAAGTCAAGACGGAGGTTCAGCAGGAGGAAAAGAAGGTACAGGAGAAGCGAAAGGCCACGACGCCGGAAAATATTGTGTCGCTGCTGCAGGTTGACCCCATGGAACTGGAAATCGGCTATTCGCTGATTCCCCTGGTTGATACCGGTCAGGGCGGTGACCTGTTGGACCGTATCGTCATGATTCGCCGGCAGTGTGCTTTGGAACTGGGGTTGGTAGTTCCCACCATCCGCATTCGTGATAATATACAGATTAAACCAAATGCTTATATCATCAAATTGAAGGGCATTGAAATAGCCAAGGGTGAGTTGATGCTTGACCATTATCTGGCTATGAATTCCGGTACGGTCTTTGAGGAAGTGCCTGGTATTGAAACGACGGAACCGGCCTTCGGACTGCCTGCGTTATGGATTCCGGAAAACGAGCGTGAGCAGGCCGAATTAAATGGCTATACTGTAGTTGATGCGGTATCTGTACTCGCTACGCATCTTACGGAGGTCATCAAGCAGCATGCGGATGAAATTTTGGGCCGTCAGGAAACGCAGAACCTTATCGACAATCTCAAGAAATCCAATCAAGCTTTGGTGGACGAGGTCGTTCCGGAACTGCTCAATGTGGGCGAAATCCAGAAGGTTCTGGCCAATCTTCTGCGGGAACGCATTTCCATTCGCGATATGAGCACTATTTTGGAAGTGCTGGCCGATTATGGCCGCGCGACCAAGGATACGGAAATACTCACCGAGTATGTCCGCCATGCGATGGCGCGGCATATTACCCAGCAGAATGTACAGAATGGAACCCTTCCCTGCATAACGCTGGACCCGGCCTTGGAAAATCGCATTGCCGGAGGAGTGCAGCGTACAGAGCATGGCTCGTACGTCAGTCTCGACCCGGATTCCATGCAAAGATTGGTTACGGCACTCAATGCAGAATTGCCGAAACTTACCAATATGGGCTATCAGCCAATCGTGCTGACCAGTCCGGCTGTACGCTTATATTTCCGCAAATTGGTAGAACGCTCTGTCCCCGGACTTATCGTTCTCTCTCATGCGGAGATTGATCAGAGTGTAGAGATTCAAATTCTTGGGGTGGTGAAGATTTAAGTTGCAAATAAAAGTAGTAAAAGCTCCTACCATGAAAGAAGCTATGGAGCAGGTAAAAGAAGAACTGGGCCGTGATGCGGTTATATTGCATACAAAAAAATACCGTGAAGGTGGTTTTATGGGCTATAATGGCAAGGAAGTGGTGGAAGTAACTGCAGCCATTGAGGAAAACGCCCCGGACGATTCGTTAAAGGGACGCAGCAAGCGCACCGTTGCTGCAGCAGAACCGCATCCGCCGATGGGCAGCAATTTGGATATTGTGTCTAAGGCTGCACCGATGCCGAATACCATTTTGTCCCAGTATAAGACAAATGGCACGGAGACTGGTGTGCGTATGGCAGAAGCCCCGATTGCAGCACCGGTTTTCCAGCCTTTGGTGCCGGAACAGCCGCTAAATAAGCCGCAGACAGGCAGAGTGTTGACCACAGAAACCATAGAAGAAGCAACCCAAGCAAACGTAGCAAAGGAAGATGAAAAAGTGACCCCCGCAAATCCAGTAAATGAAGCACAGCCTGTAGTACAGCCCGTAATGATTGCTTCTAATCCTGAAGATGCTGAAAAGATTCAAAAACTGGAAGCTGAACTTGCCCAGATGAAAACGCTTTTGACGCAGGTGATGAGTAAAGATCAGCCGCAGGATGAGGTTTCTCTACAGGAAGCCTTGCGCCGTCAGGAAGTAGACGAAGAGATATTAAAGGATATGGCAGCTAAGACCGCAGCTGGGGACATGTTGATGGATTCGTTGGATAAACGTGCTCCTGAGGTAGTTGCAGGCTATTTGGAAGGCAAACTGAACTTTGCCGAGGGAATCAAGCTCAATAAGCATGGTGTGCGTATTGTAGCATTGATTGGCGCCACGGGAGTTGGCAAAACGACGACACTGGCTAAGATTGCTGCCCGTTTCGTATTGGAAAAAAATATTCGGGCAGCACTGATTACTGCAGATACCTATCGTATTTCTGCTGTAGAACAGTTAAAGACATATTCCGATATTATCGGTCTGCCATTGGAGATTGTTTATTCTCCGGAAGAACTGAAGGTTGCCATTCACAAGCATCGGGATAAGGATTTGATTCTTATCGATACCGCTGGCCGCAGTCAGCATAATGAATATCAGATGCGGGAGCTGCAGGACTTTTTGGCGGTGGATTCCCGCATTGAAAAGCATTTGGTTATGAGTGCCACAACCAAAAATCGTGATGTGGCCGATATCTTGCAGAAGTTTTCTGTTTGTGAGCCCGGACGGGTTATCTTTACCAAAACGGATGAAACAAGTACTTTAGGTATGATTGTAAATCTTTTAGCAGATAAGGACATTTCCCTGTCCTTCCTGACTAATGGACAGAGTGTTCCCGATGATATCATACCTGCTTCTGCCGATAAATTAGCTGCATTACTGTTGAGGGAATGACATGGGAGATCAGGCAGCAAGACTGCGTCAATTAGTCGACAAAAGTGAATATGAAGTTCAGGCGCCGCAAGTATCCCAAAATCGTACTCTTTCCGCATTAGGGCCGCGAGTGATTGCCGTGACCAGCGGCAAGGGCGGCGTAGGCAAGACCAATATCACGGTAAACCTGGCTATCGCGTTGAAACAGGCGGGGCAGCGAGTACTGGTAATTGATGCTGACCTGGGCATGGCCAACGTGGATGTGGTACTGGGCAGTATGTCGAAAAAGCATCTGCTGAATCTTTTGGAAAAAGATACGGAACTGCGGGATGTGCTGATTGATGGACCCTATGGGGTGCGCTACATATCTGGTGGTTCAGGTATTGAAAAGGCTGCAGACTTCACTTATGAGGAACGTCAGCGTCTTATGCAGAAACTCACTGCCTGTGGGCAGATGGCCGATATTATCCTGATTGATACTGGTGCAGGGCTGGGGAAGAATGTGATGGATTTTATTCTGGCAGCCGATGAAGTTCTGCTGGTGACTACGCCGGAGCCGACGGCTCTGACCGATGCTTATGCAGTGCTCAAAGCTTACAGTATGTATGCTTCCAATAAAAATATTAAACTGTTGGTTAATCGTGTGTATGATGAGGCGGAAAGCCGTGAGGTGGTGGCAAAACTGCAACAGACATCTACCCGTTTTTTGAATATGTCTCTTGATTGTGTAGGCTACGTTTTTGAGGATACTGCCGTGATGAAATCGGTGCGGCAGCAGCAGCCATTTTTGGCTGCACAGCCGGGCAGTGTGGCTGCCAGATGCATACATGGGCTGGCAAATAGTCTTTTGTTTGGCAGTAAAATGACGGTTAAACGTGGTTGGAAAGGATTTTTGCGACAAATATTTAATTTTGCGCATTAAACATGGAGGAACTTGATTATGACAGGCGAATTAGTAAAAACAAAAGAAATATTAAAAATTGGCCAGCGGGTCGAGTTCTATGTAGAAGGTGACGATAACCGTTATGCCAGCCGCATCGAAGACATCAATGAAGACATGCTGGAAGTAGCTATGCCGATGAGCCGGACTGGCGTTCCGATCATCCCCAGGGAAGATGAAAAAATTTACGGCGTGGCTGTTGGTAACCAGTGCCGGTATCGTTTTTTTACCACTTACAAGGGGAAGGGGCGTAAAGACGATCGTATTCCCATTTGGTATATCACTAAGCCGGACTCTTTGGAACGTTTCCAAAATCGGGAGTATGTAAGAGTCAAGGTCAATCTGAAAGCTAATGTAAGTGTAGTGGATGAAGATGGTACGATTCATGATAGCGAAATTGTACCGGTAGTCGATTTAAGCGGTGGCGGTATTTGCCTGGCATTTGACCACGAAGTAGCTGAAAATACTAAGGTAGGGCTGGAACTCACCGGGATTCCGGGGGCTAGTACGATTGATGTCATGTGCCGCGTCGTACGCTGCTCGCCAATAGAGCGGGCTGATGGGATAGTCATATACCATGTAGGGGCTGCTTTCCAGCATTTGCCGAGGGCAACCGCTAATAAGATCGTCCGTTATCTATTTGCTGTACAGCGGGCCAATATAGCAAAAGGTATCAAACAATAATCAACATACAGTAGATGTAAGGGAAAGTTTTGCCGGATAAAAAGAGGTGAGCGGGATGTATCGAGTCTTGATCGCTGACGACTCTGCTTTTATGCGCAAGGTGCTGACGGATTTTTTCAATAAGCAGCCGGATTTTGAAGTGGCAGGGACAGCGATAAATGGCAAGGAAGCTATCAATAAAGTAATGGAGTATAGTCCGGATTTGGTGACGATGGATGTAAACATGCCCGTTATGGACGGACTTAATGCTCTGGCTGTTATCATGGAGCAAAAACCCACACCGGTGTTAATGCTAAGCAGTCTGACCCAGCAGGGAACAGAAGCCACAGTGAGGGCTTTGAGCCTGGGGGCCATAGATTTTATCAGCAAAGCCGGAGGCAGTATTTCGAAGCTGGATACCATCGAGGATGAGCTTTTGGAAAAATGTCGCAATGCGGTAAAAGCCAAGGTTCATAAAATCCCCTATGTTCCCCAAAAAAAACTGGAGAACATCAAGCCGGTAAGTAAAAGTCCTGCGCCTCCGGTAATGAAAAGAGTGGAACTTCCTGTAAGACAGGGCTTGAAACTAGGGGGAGCAGCACAGACTCCACCGTCAAAAAATTCAAGCAATGTCTTTGCGGTAAAACGACCGAATGTGATTCTGCAGGCACGAGGAAAACCACAGCCAGAAGCGGCCAGCAAGGTTACACCTGTAACTATGACCGGTATGGGCAATGGTTCGAAAAAGCTGGTGGCAATCGGTACATCTACCGGCGGTCCACAGGCTTTGCAGCAGGTCATAACCCGCTTGCCGGGAAATCTTCCCTGCGGTGTGGTGGTCGTGCAGCATATGCCGGCAGGTTTTACCAAGGCCTTGGCTGACCGGCTGGATACCATATCACAGGTTTCCGTAAAGGAAGCGGAAGATGGTGATATTATTCAGCCCGGTCATGTATATATCGCTCCTGGCAGTCATCATTTGCGCGTCAGGGAAGAGGGCAGCAGCCGCAGAATTGTACTAGGGCAGGACCCGCCGGTAGGCAATCACCGGCCAGCTGTAAATGTCATGTACGATTCGGTAGCACCTATTGGCAAGAATCTGGTGGCTGTTATTATGACAGGCATGGGATGTGATGGCTGTGAGGGCATGAAGAAAATTAAGGCAGCAGGCGGTTACAGCATAGCTCAGGATGAACCTACCTGTGTGGTCTATGGCATGCCAAAGGCCGTAGTGGATGCGGGGCTGGCCGATGAAATAAAGCCCATACAAAGCATAGCCCAGGCTATCGTCGAGGCTGTAAAGAGATAAAAGGATATAGGGGGAATACAAATGGATACCAATCAGTATATGGACATGTTTTTGGATGAATCTCACGAGCATTTACAGTCCTTGAATGAAGGCCTTTTAAGCTTAGAAGAAAATTCCGAAGACGTTTCAGTGGTAAACGATATTTTCCGTAATGCACATACATTAAAAGGCATGTCAGCAACCATGGGATATAATAAGATTGCTGAATTGACCCATGAAATGGAAGATGTGCTGGACCTTATCCGTAAGGAACAGCTGAAATTAGACGAGGACATTATTGATACCTTGTTTAAATGTCTGGATTCGTTGGAACAGATGATTGACAGCGTAGCTAATGGTGACTCGGAAGATGTGGTGGATGTCAGCGATTTGGTGGCAAAATTAAGCTCCATTTCCAAAGGCGAGCCGGCACCGGCAGCAGCTGCACCGGCGCCTGCTGCTCCGGCTGAGGCAGGTGCTGCCGCACCGGCTGCAGCACCGGTAATTGCGGGCATGGATCTTTCGGATACGGACAAGGATATGCTTCGGCAGGCCAAGGAAGGTGGCATGATTGGTGTTCACATTCAGGTAACCTTGTCCGAAACCTGCCTCTTGAAATCCGCACGTTCTTACATGGTCATGAACGCACTGGATGAACTGGGTGATGTCATTAAATCCGTTCCGCCGGCAGAGGACTTGGAACAGGAAAAATTTGAGCATAGCTTTGATATCCTGATGGTGACGGGCTCCGACAAGAAAGCGGTGGAAGATGCGCTGTCAACCATCTCGGAAATTGAAAAGATTGTAGTAGAGGTTGTAGATCCGGATCAGCCGGCAGCCGCACCTGCACCTGCTGCAGCTCCGGTTGCACCTGCACCTGCTGCAGCGGCACCTGCTGCAGCGGCACCTGCGCCAGCAGCACCAGCACCGAAGCCAGCGGCAAAACCCGCAGCAAAACCCGCAGCCGCTGCGGCGAAGAAGGGCCATCAGAGCCAGTCGGTTCGTGTAGATATCGACAAACTCGATACCTTGATGAACCTCATGGGCGAGCTCGTTATTAACAAGGTCCGCCTTGAACAGATTGGCCAGGCACATCGCCTTGGCGAACTCACCGAAACGCTGGAGCAAATGGACCGTGTTACCACTGACCTGCAGAACATCGTCATGAAGGTCCGCATGGTTCCGGTAAGCGCGGTATTCAACCGTTTCCCGCGTATGGTGCGTGACGTATCCAAGGAATTGAATAAAGAAATCAACCTGACCATCGAGGGTGAGGAAACAGAACTTGACCGTACCGTTATCGATGAAATCGGCGATCCGATTATGCATCTTCTGCGTAACTCCCTCGACCACGGTGTTGAACATCCGGATGAACGTGAGGCCAAAGGTAAGCCGCGTACAGGTGAAGTCGGACTTATCGCCCGCCACGAAGGCAACAACGTCGTCATCATGGTTACCGATGATGGTAAAGGCATCGACGCCAGCAAGATTCGCAAAAAGGCTGTTGAAAAGGGCATGATTTCGCAGGAAGATGCAGACAAGCTCGATGATGCTGATGCAGTACGCCTGATTTTCCTGCCGGGCTTCTCCACTGCTGAGCAGATTACCGATATCTCCGGCCGTGGCGTAGGTATGGACGTTGTGCGCAGCAAGATTGAGTCCCTGTCCGGTCATGTTGACGTAGAAACCAAGATTGATGAAGGTTCCGTCTTTAAGATTAAACTGCCGCTGACGCTGGCGATCATTCAGGCCATGCTGGTTAAGGTTCAGGAAGAAATCTATGCAATTCCGCTGGGATCCATTGACAGCACAATCAACATTCAGCCCACGGATATCAAGACGGTTCGCAATCGTGAGGTCATCGTCCTGCGCGGTGAAATCATCCCGATTATCCGCATGGAAGAAACCTTGCAGATACCGCATGTGAAGGATTCGGATGAGATTTTCGTTGTAGTTGTACATGCCGGCGAAGCCAAAGCTGGTATCGTAGTTGACAATCTGATTGGTCAGCAGGAAATCGTAATCAAGACCCTGGGCAACCTCTTTACGGGTCTCAAGATGTTCTCTGGCGCAACGGTTCTCGGCGATGGCCGTGTAGCCCTGATTCTCGATGTGGCTACGATGATGCAGCAGTAAGGAGGCAGTAACCATGGCAAATGAAGAAAACAAACAGAATGATGAAGTGCAGGTCGTGGCGTTTAAGCTGCGGGATGAAGAATATGGCGTCAGCATCCTGAATGTGCAGGAAATCCGCAATATGACGGATATTACCCGCGTTCCCTTTGCCGCTGACTTCATCAAAGGCGTTATCAATCTGCGCGGCTCGGTGCTCCCCGTTATTGATTTGAAAAAACGGCTGGGCCTGGCGGAAACTCCTTATACGGAAAATACCCGTATCGTTACCGTGACCATTGATGAACTCCATGTAGGGATGCTCGTTGATGCAGTTACCGAGGTCCTGACCATTGGCAGCAAGACGGTGGATACCAAGAAGGCCACCAATGACCGCAGTGGTTCCCGTTTCCTCAATGGTATAGGTAATGTAGATGGACGTCTTATCATTATGTTGAACCTGGAAGAAATCATTGGCGCAACTGGCGATGGGAAGTAAATAAAAATGAGGTGTCTGATATGACCGATGAATTAAATCTTTCCGCCAATCAGCTGGATGCTTTGCGTGAGATTGGTAATGTTGGTGCTGGGAATTCGGCGACAGCCCTTTCCCAGGTCATCAACCGGAGAATTGATATGAATGTGCCCAAAGTGGCACTGGTACCGCTGGAAGTGGTACCGGATTTGGTAGGCGGCCCGGATGCGGTGGTAGTTGGCATATTCCTTCGCGTTTATGGCAAGGCTCCCAGCAATATCCTGTTCCTCCTTCCGCAGAAATCCGCTTTCTATCTGGTGGATACCTTGATGGGCAAACCGCATGGTGAAACCAATAGTCTGGACTTCATGGATGAATCCGCTTTGATGGAAATCGGCAATATTTTGTCTGGTGCATACTTGAATGCATTCTTTACCTTTACGAAGATTACGATGCTGCCTTCCATTCCTGCACTAGCTATGGATATGGCAGGGGCATTGTTGAACGTAGTATTGGCACAGCTGGGACAGATGGGTGACCAGGCTTTGGTTATTGAAACCGAATTCCTGTCGGAAGACGATGGCATTAATGGCCAGTTCTTCCTGGTCCCTGACCCGGGTTCGTTGGAGACGATTATAAAAGCTGTAGGAGTTGAGTGATATGGCAGATCTTATCAGAGTCGGGATGGCCGACTATAAAGTTGGTTCTGCTCCGTCAACCATCATCAGCTATGGTCTTGGATCCTGTATCGGGATTTCTCTGTATGACCCGCAGACCAAAGTCGGCGGGCTCCTGCATATCATGCTTCCCGATAGCACGCAGGCTCGTCCAACGGACAATCCGGCTAAATTTGCGGATACAGGATTACCGCTGATGCTCAGAGACGTATTGGCACAGGGCGCAGTAAAGACGCGTCTTGTGGCTAAAATCGCTGGTGGAGCGCAAATGTTTGCTTTCCAGAATGCTACCGATATCATGCGTGTTGGCAGTCGCAATGCGGAAGCAGCAAAGAAAATTTTGAAGGAACTGGGAATTAAACTGATTGCCGAAGATACTGGCGGTACTTATGGCCGCACGGTGTCCATTGACCTCAATGATGGGGTTTATAAGGTTAAGACTATCGATAAAGGCGAGAAAACGATTTAAATTTCAGACAAATTGTGCAGGTGAAAAGATTTTGGCTAAGTTATATGCAGCAATGGTTTTCGCTTTTATTGCCGCCACGGTGATAGTGATTACAGGCCTATCAAGCGATGCGCGGGCCATAACGGTTTTTTTCCGCAGTATAGTTGGTTTTATCAGCGCAGGCTTGATTGTCTACATCCTGTTGAGAATACTTGCTGCCCAGGACATCTTTGACTTTGATGCCTTTATTGAGGCTAAAGATGAGGAAACTCTGGTCATGGGAGAAGAAGGAGAGACGTCTTCGGCGGTGGATGAATATACCGCCGAAGATGAATCCCCGGCAACAGGAGAAGCGGAACCAGCAGAAACGGGCGGACAGGCGCAGTTTGAGCCGCTAAGCAGCGATGACCTGACGCGCATGGAAACGCCAAAGTAACAGGTGCTCAAATGTTGATGGGAGGAGGGCGCTTAAGTGGATTCTATTGAACTGACAAATGAAGCGCCGGCGATAGATGTCGCTTCCCTGTGGCAGGACTATTTGAAGAGTAAAAGTGTGGAGCTGCGCAACCAGCTGGCAGAGTATTATCTACCACTGATCAAGCTGGTTGCGGGGCGGCTCGCAATCAGCCTTCCAGCTCATGTGGATCGGGATGATTTGCTTTCCAGTGGTTTTTTCGGTCTTTTGGATGCCATTGACCGTTATGATATTGAGCGCAAGAATAAGTTTGAGACTTACGCTGGTATCCGGATTCGCGGAGCGATGCTTGATTATCTTCGCGCAAAGGATTGGCTTCCTGTGGCCATACGGCAAAGAATCCGTCGTTATGAACAGGCCGTATACGATTTGGAAAATCGTTTAGGCAGACCGGCGACTGATGAGGAATTGGCTGCTGAACTGGAAATCTCAGTGAAGGATTTGCAGGCCTTGGAGGGGCAGATCAGCGTAGCAACCGTCATTCCTCTTGATGACTACCTGCGGGCAGATTCTCCGCTGGCAGGAGAACCAGGTCCTTCGGAACGCATGGAAAAAGAAGAACTCAGGCAGACTTTAGCAGCCGCTATTGAGCGATTGCCGGAAAAAGAGAAGAAAGTAGTAGCGTTGTACTATTATGAAGAACTGACTTTGAAAGAAATCAGCTTAATCCTTAATTTATCCGAAGCCAGGATTTCGCAGCTGCATACAAAAGCAATATTCCGTATGCGCGGTCATTTGGCAAGGATGAAGGCAAGCTTGGTATAAATTAAGCCTAAGGGGGACGCAACATGGATGACCAGGTATTACGCCCGGCAGTTGGCGGAGAGGACGCAGGTTATCTGCTCGAATTCCTCAAGGATGGTGTTTTTGTAACGGTATATCCCAGTGATGGCGCAGAGATGCTCTTTGAACTGTCTGATGTGCGGCAGACCTTGCATGATAACGGAGTTAATGATTATGATATCATTGAGCTGTCAAAAATTATCCGTGAAGCAGCGGGAGAACGCCGTAAAATTGCTGATGAAGTCGAAGAAACAGTGCCAGAGGATGAAGAGAAAAACACACAGGAGGATGACGAGCCGCAGGATGAAGTGGATGATGATGGCGAAAAGGCTGGCATTATAATTGATATCAGCCGTGACCAGATGATTGCTACAGTTCGTTATGATACCAGCAAAGGAAAGAAACTGCCCACAGTAGAAGAGGTCAAAGCCGCTTTAGCAGAAAAAGACGTGATTTTTGGCATCAAAGAAGAGGCAATAGAAAAAGGTGTACAGAGTCTTACGCCTTTTGTCGTTGCCGAGGGCAAACAGGTACAGCATGGCGAAAATGCGAAAATCGATCGCAAATTTGATTTGTCCAAGAAGAACAGGCCGAAAATCGATGAATATGACAGGGCTGATTACAAGGATATGGGGCTTTTCGTTCTGGCCAAGAAAGGTGAACTTTTAGCCGTGCGTATACCGCAGACTGAAGGCAAGCCCGGAAAGAATATATTTGGTATCGAGGTGATGCCTCGGCCGGGGCGTCCGATTCCCATACCGCAGGGAAAGAATACGGAAGTCCGCAATGATAATGAACTATATGCCTGCATTGATGGACAGATTGTCGATTCCACCCGCAAGATAGACATCGACCCGCATTTGGATATTAATTCCAGCGTAGGTGCAGCTACAGGCAATATTAATTTTGTTGGTGGTGTATCCATCCGGGGAAATGTCGAGGCTGGTTTTGTAGTTAAAGCGACTGGTGATATTGAAATCGGCGGCATGGTCAATGGTGCCATAGTGGAAGGCCGCAATGTCACGATAAAGGGCGGCATCAATGGGCAGAACAAGGGATATATTAAGTCGGCGGAAAGTGTACAGGCTATGTTTGCTGAAAATGCCGTAATAGAAGCCGGGCGGGATATCATCATCACGGATGCTGTGCTGCATTCTCAGCTAAGGGCAGGCAATATGGTCATTGTCGAGGAAAAACGGGGAATGATTACGGGGGGCAGTATAGCTGCCAGTGAGGAAATTCGCTGTAAGATGGCAGGCAATGCTGCTGCTGTGGTGACCAAATTGTCTGTAGGTATTGACCCAACCATACAACAGCGCTATCAGGAAATCTGCCGGGAGTGTAAGGAAGATCGGGGGAGACTGAAACAAATCACCCAGATGCTCAACACCTTGGGCAAGATTGATGTAAGCCGTCTGCCTCAGCAGCGCATTGATCAGATAAATGCGTTGACCCGTTCGCAATTTCCTTTGGCGGGAAAAATCAAGCGGGCAGAAAAGGAGATACAGGCTTTGGAAGAAGCAATGGGCCGTATGAAGGATGGCAAGATTCGTGTGATGGATACGGTTTATCCAGGGGTACGCATAACCATTAATTCGGTGATTATGAATGTGCAAAGCAGCATTCGCCGTTGTTTGTTGAGCGTCAAGGATGAGCGCATCAATATTGGTACTTATTGAATTTGTTTTTGTGAGGGCATCGTAAAAGATGCCCTTCGTTTGTATTAGCAAAGCAGGAAAGAAGGGAAAGATATGGAAGTCAACTCCATGAGTATGCAGATGATTGTTCCCCGGGCTGCTGATGCTGGACAGGTGCAGCACAATCTTAACCAGGCCAATGCCTTACAGTCAGATTATCAGGCTTTGGAACAGAAAAATGACGATAAATTAAAGCAAAAACAGGTACGGGGCAAGGAAAATCCTGAGGATGGGCGCATCAAAGATGAACCGGAACGGCAGAAAAACCGTGGTGGTGGAAAATACAGCAAGCGCAGAATGACTGGAGAAATAACAGAAGAAGTACCTGAACAGCCTGTGATGAAGATGGCCACGGACCCGTCACGCGGACAGCTATTAGACATCAGCCTGTAAATATCGTATAATCAATATGATTATATCTTGAGGAGGATTTTTGTTAAGCTTATGTTTCCAGAATTATTTGGTTTTCTAATTATAGCTGGTGCCTTGCTGGTGATGGTGGTGCGTGTGATTTCCAAACGACAGCAGGGCGTAGATACAGAGGAACTGCGGACATCTACGGAACAATTGAAAGCAGAGTTGACGCGTTCTGCAGATGCCGTGATTGCCCGCATGAGCAACCATATACAGCACTTGGAGGAACTGCTCAGACAGGCTGATGAACGCAATGTAAGATTGGAAGCCGGAATTAACGAGTACAAGCGTTTAGCCGGAGAGATGGAGGATCGTTCTGCGGCTTTGAATCGGGAACTTACCGAAGCCCGTAAAATGATTGCTGAACTTGCGGCTTACCAATCCGTGCCATTAGTACCACCGCAGCCGGTGATACCGATGGCAGCCGCGGCCCCCATGCAGCGGGTGGATGCGCAGGATTTTGCTGAGGTGCTGCAAAATTCCATGAATCGGGAAGAACCAGCTATTAATGCGCAGCAGGCAACGGGATTGGCTGTAGCGATGACCAGGCGGCCGGAGGACCTGGCGGAAGTTCAGGATTCAGCTCAGCAGGAAAATCTGGAAGCTGAAGAAGAACAGTCCGAACCGCCGAAAACGAGCGAGCCGGAGAAAGCGATTTCACCTAATGCTGCCAAGGCCAAGGCTTTACTGCGCAGCGGTTATTCCATAGAAGAGACGGCCCGGGAAACCGGCATGGGCCGCGGTGCTATTGAGTTACTGAAAGAAATGAATAAGCATGACTTGCAATAAAATAAGTCGTGAAGATATGAATAGGATATCTTCACGACTTATTTTGCTTATTTGCTGCTTATCGGATAAACATGTATGCCTTGTTCATGTAATTTGCTCAATGTGCTGCTATCGGCCAAATCATCGGTATAAAGGGCACTGACCTGATTATAGGATAAGAGTTTTACCGTACCATGCAGGCTGAATTTTGCGGATTCTGTCAGGACAATGGTCTGTTCAGCATGTTCAGCCATGCAGCGGGCAGCTTCGGCCCGCATAAGGTCATTAGACATAAAACCGAGCTCGTTGAGTCCGTCTGTTCCCACAAAGAATTTACCCACATAAAAATCCTGTACACAGTTTCTGACCATGGGGCCAACCATTACCTGCGACTCTTTCTGATATTCCCCGCCTAATAGTATTACACGAACATTGGGGTATTTACGAATGTAATCTGCGATAAAGGCTGAGTTGGTGATTATGGTGACATCCCGGCGGTTGGCGGCGATTTCCTCTGCGAGCAGGGCACAGCAGCTGCCGGACTCAATCATAACGGTTTCCCCATTGTGTACGCTCTCGGCCGCCCGACGGGCAATGCGCAGTTTTGCCTCGTAATTAAAGGAAAGATGGTTCCCCACATCATCACTCGTGGTCAGGCGGGCAAAGCCATGCTCCCGACGCAAAAGTCCCTTTTTGGCCAAAATATTTAAGTCCTTGCGGATAGTAACTTCCGAAACATCCAAAGCTTTGGCCAAATCAGCTACGGCAATACGATTGTGCTGATTCACCAGGCTCAAAAGCTTGCTATGACGAATGTGCATAAAATCATCCCCTGACTAGTAGTCTATAGGATAATTATAGCAAAAAAAGCAGAATAATACATTACAAAAGTGAAAAATATTACGAATGAAATTGGTACAGGCAAACAAAAAAACCTGCTCGTAAGAGCAGGCTTTTTTCTATCTCATCTGAGAAATTACTTAGCGAGTGCGTTCACTTTGCGAGCCAGACGGGACTTTTTGCGAGCTGCGCAGTTCTTGTGGAACACGTGGTTAGCAGCAGCCATGTCAATGGTCTTGCAAGCAGCTGTGAGGAGGGATTTCGCTTCATCAACGTTTCCAGCCTCAACAGCGTCGAGAACACGACGGGAAGCAGTGCGTACACGGGACTTCTCAGCAGCGTTCTTCGCACGGCGCTTAGCGTCAGATTTTACACTAAGAATAGATGCTTTAATATTCGGCAAGTAGTTCACCCCCCTCAAATGATTCGTTACCTTGCTATTTTAGCATGACATTTTCCAAAAAGCAATAGGTTTTATTTTTTTTCTATGGCAAAATCTGCATAACTACGTTATAATAACCATTATATGGATAGAAAGTGAAAGGAAAATGACAATGCAGAACAAGCATATTCGCAATTTCTCGATTATCGCGCATATCGACCATGGCAAATCGACCATTGCGGACCGGTTGATTGAATATACGGGAACGCTGACGCAGCGGGAGATGGAAGCCCAGGTTCTCGACAGCATGGATTTAGAGCGTGAGCGCGGCATTACGATTAAGGCACAGACTGTGCGCCTCGACTACAAGGGCAAGGATGGGGAGATGTACCAGTTAAACCTCATCGACACTCCGGGCCATGTAGACTTTACCTATGAAGTTTCCCGCAGCCTGGCCGCCTGTGAAGGGGCGCTGCTGGTTGTGGATGCAGCGCAGGGCGTTGAAGCACAGACGCTCGCTAACGTCTATATGGCGCTCGAAAACGATTTGGAAATCGTGCCGGTCATCAATAAGATTGACTTGCCCAGTGCTGACCCGGACCGCGTAAAGGAAGAAATCGAAAATACCATTGGTCTGGATGCCACGGATGCGGTGCTGGCTTCGGCGAAAACCGGCATTGGCATTGAGGAAATCCTCGATGCCATCGTCGAGCGCATTCCGGCACCGGAAGGGGATGAGGATGCGCCATTGCAGGCACTTATCTTTGACTCCTTCTTCGATTCTTACAAGGGCGTTATCGCCCATGTGCGCGTAAAGCAGGGTAAAATCAAGAAGGGTATGCGCCTCAAGATGATGGCTACGGGCAAGACCTTTGAAGTTACGGATGTGGGCTGCTTTAAGCCGCAGCCGGTGGATGTCGGCGAGCTCAATATGGGCGAAGTTGGCTTTGTAGCGGGTTCCTTAAAGGACGTCCGCGATGTGCGGGTCGGCGATACCATCACCTTTGCCGACAGGCCGGCGGCAGAACCGCTGCCGGGCTACCGTGGCGTTACGCCGATGGTATACTGCGGTCTGTATCCGGTGGAAAGCGCCGATTACGACAACCTGAAGGACGCGCTGGAAAAGATGCAGATTAATGATGCGGCCTTGGTCTTTGAACCGGAAACTTCCGTGGCTTTGGGCTTTGGTTTCCGTTGCGGCTTCTTAGGCCTCCTGCACATGGACGTTATTCAGGAGCGTTTGGAAAGAGAGTACCATCTGAAACTTATCACGACGGCGCCTTCGGTTATCTATCATGTGTTTAAGACGGATGGTACGGTCTTAAACGTCAGCAATCCGGCAGAACTGCCGCCGCAGACGGAGATTGAGCATATTGAGGAACCGTTCGTCAAGGCGACTGTGATTGTGCCCAATGATTTTGTTGGCGCAGTCATGGAGATTTCGCAGGACAAGCGGGGCGTGTTCAAGAATATGGACTACCTCGATACCAACCGCGTCATGATTACCTACCATATTCCGCTCAATGAAATCATTTTTGACTACTTCGACCGTCTGAAATCGGCGACCAAGGGCTATGCTTCGCTGGACTATGAATTGGCGGATTATCAGGAATCGAAGCTCGTGAAGGTGGATATCCTCTTGAACGGCGACCCGGTGGATGCGCTGTCGACGATTGTGCATAAAGATAGAGCGCAGGGCCGCGGACGTCAGCTGGCTGCCAAGCTCAAGGAGATTATCCCGCAGCAGATGTTTGAGATTCCCATTCAGGCGGCGATTGGTTCCAAGGTCATCGCGCGTGAGAACGTGCGTGCACGGCGCAAGGACGTTCTGGCCAAGTGCTATGGCGGTGATATTTCCCGTAAGCGCAAGCTATTGGAAAAGCAGAAGGAAGGCAAGAAGCGCATGAAGGCGGTCGGTTCGGTGGAAGTGCCGCAGGAAGCCTTTATGGCGATACTCAAGATAGATTAAAGGAAGATTTTATGCAATGGGGAGTTTATATCCATATCCCCTTTTGCCGTCAGAAGTGCTTTTATTGTGATTTTCCCTCCTATGCGGGGAAGGAAAAGCTCATGGAAGCCTATACAGAGGCCCTGTGTCAGCAGATTGAGATACAGGGCCTTTCTTTTCGGCAAAAATGGGGAAAGCCTGCCACGGTTTATATGGGGGGCGGGACACCTACGGCTTTGCCGCCGCAGTATATGGAGCAAGTTCTGCAGGTGATAAGCGCGCATATTGGGCAGGAGATTGCTGAATTTACGGTGGAGTGCAATCCTGGAACCGTGGATAAAGCGTATTTGCAGCTGCTTCGTGATGGCGGCGTCAATCGGCTGAGCTTTGGCGTGCAGAGTTTTCAGGATGAACTTTTGCACCGTATCGGCAGGATTCATTCCGGTGCGGAGGCCGTGCAGGCGGTGCAGATGGCCCGGCAGGCAGGTTTTTCAAATATCAGTGTGGATTTGATGTACGGTCTGCCGGGGCAGAGCCTGGCGGATTTGCAGGCGAGTGTCCGGCAGGCAGAGAAATTATCGGTCGAGCATATTTCCATTTATGGTTTGCAGTTGGAGGATGGGACAGCCTTTGCCCGTATGGAGGAAATGGGCAAATTAAAGCTGCCGACAGAGGAACAGGCGGAGGCCATGTACGATTATATGACCACAGCCCTGCCGAAACTGGGCTATCGGCGCTATGAGGTGTCCAATTTTGCCAAGGCAGGCTTTGAAAGCCGGCATAACCGCAGCTATTGGCATGATGTGCCTTATCTGGGACTGGGGGCGGCGGCGCATTCGTATTTGGAGGGAAAGCGCTATGCGGCAACGGCTGATATCGCAGAATATATCGCGGGGATAAAGGCTGGCCGGGAAGTCAGCGAGCTCGAAGAAGAACCGACCCGTGCGCACGTCATGGAGGAATTTGCCTTTTTGGCCTTGCGGACAGCAGAGGGACTTTCGCGGCAGGCGTTTGCGGATAAGTTCCATGTGGAGCTGGACAGCGTCTATGGCGAGGTGATGGCAAAACTTAGCGGGCAAGGGCTGCTCCTGGTGGATAAAGCAGGCTGTCGTTTGAGCGAGCAGGGCTTTAAATATGGGAATGTGGCTTTTGCAGAATTTATTTTGGACTAAAGGGCTAGTTGTAGTATAATGTAAGGTAATTGTTTTACGGGTAAGAAATGAATGGTGGAGGCGCGGTCAAGGTGAAAAGGGAAGGTTTTACCAAGGTTATGGGTGTCCTGGCGGTTTTGTTTGTGCTGGGGGGCGCTGTGGGCGTATTCTGGCTGGCAAAGGTTAGGGCTACGGAGCCAGTGGAAGTGGAGCAGGAACCTGGTGTGGAATCTGCGGCCTATACGCTGGCAAAGGGAGATTACAGCAATCTGACCTATGACAACATCAGCCTTGACCGCCCCGTTTATGACCGTTATACCTTGAAACAGCGGCTCGCAAAGGGGCTGCCGACGATGTTGCCTGCCCTGCCTCATTATACGGCTGAGAAGGTCGCTTATCTGACCTTTGATGATGGTCCGGATGATACCAATACGCCTGCCATCTTGGATGTGCTCAAGGCCAAAGGCGTTCATGCGACGTTCTATGTGTTAGGCGGCATGGTGGAAAAGAATCCGGAGGTGTTGAAGCGCATCTTTGCCGAAGGTCATGCCATTGGCAATCACAGCTATGACCACGATTACGACCGGCTCTATGCGAGCAAGGAAAGTTTTGTGGAGGAAATGGAGCAGACCGATGAGGCGATTTTCAAGGTCATCGGCATGCGTCCGTTTATCATCCGCGCGCCCGGCGGCACGGTGGGGATGTTTACTGCCGATTTTTATGAGCATTTGAACCTCTTGGGCTATGTGGAGCATGATTGGAACGTGCTCACCGAGGATGCAACGCCGGAGCACCCCTCGGCAGAGCGCCAGATTTGCTATATTGACAGGCGAACGGCAGGCCATCTGAAGGATAATATGGCCCTTATCCTCATGCATTGCAATGGCGGCAAGGAGGAGACCGTGCGGGCGCTGCCGGGAATCATCGATAATCTGCGCGCCAAGGGCTATCGTTTTGGTGTGGTGACGCCGATTACGCCCCAGCCGTGGTAACTTCGTATGGGCTTAGGTACTCATGATGAAAAGGAGCAGGCATTCCGTGAACGTTAAGCGGATGATTACATTTTTTTCTGTGCTGGTCGTTTTAGAAGCCGGGGGCATGGCCTCGGCGGCGCTATGGCAGCAGCAGGAAGGCGGCATTGCGGCGCAGGCTGCGGAAAATCGTGCTGTGAAAAACGTGCAGCATGCACCCAAAGCGGTGGATGAGGAAGAACTTACGGCGCAGACCGTCCAAATTATCGGCGATACGAAGAATCAGCTTGCCGTGTACTTTTTGCGCCCGGACAGGGAAATTGAGCCGTTTATTTATCATTCGCAGCAGATGGCGCCAGCCAGCATGATTAAGCTGTTTGTGATGGCCAAGACCATGCAGGATGTCCATGATGGAAAGCTGTCCCTGGACGAGAAGATTACCATTAAGAAAAATGATGCGGTGGGCGGTGCGGGCGTGACCACCTGGTACAATGCCGGCGAACAGCGCACCATCGAGCAGCTCATGACGGTGATGATAACCGACAGCGATAATACCGCCACCAATATCCTCATTGACCGGCTGGGCATGCAGAATATCAACCGATATTTGCAGCAGCAGGGCTTCCGTGATACGGTGCTGGTCTATAAGATGATGATGGGCCGGAAGGGCAAGAAAAAGAACCTGTCTTCCGTGCGTGATATCGGCAGTTTCTTTTCCCGCCTGTACTATCATCAGCTGGTGGGTGAACAGGAGGATAAACTCATGCTCGCTATCCTTCGCCAGCAGCACGATAAGGAATGTTTCCCGGCGGCACTGCCGGATTATGAGATTGCGCATAAGACCGGTGAAGTCAACGACGTCTATGTGGACGGTGGCATATTCTTTGGGCAGCAGGAAGACTTTGTCCTGGTGATTTTGAGCAATGGCAAAGCCGGCCGCAGTGATGCAATTGAAAAGATGCAGAATTTGGCAAGGTACTATGCCGGTACTTTGCAGGAATAACGTAAGGTTTTTGGATAAAAGGAGAGATGTACAGTGCAGTGGGCGGAAGTCAGCATTCAGACAACCCATGAGGCCACCGATGTTGTGGCAGAGATTTACCATGATTTAGGCGCATCCGGAGTCGTGATTGAAGACCCGGAAATGCTCAATAATTACATTGATGCCGGCCAGTGGGATTTTTCCGGCATTGAGCGGGCTGAAGATACCAGCGTGGTCACGGTCAAGGCCTATCTGCCGGTGGACGAGGATTTGGACGACAAACTGCGCGCTTTTGAGTTGCGCATTCAGGAATTCAAGGCGCTTAAAGATGATGAAATCGAAAAAGGCCCCTGCACGATTTCCTGGAATACCGTTCGTGATGAGGATTGGGCGGATAACTGGAAAGCCTACTTCCACCCGGAAAAGGTCGGCGGCATGATTGTCATTAAACCGACTTGGGAAGATTACGAAGCCAGTCCTGATGATATCGTGATTGAACTCGACCCTGGCTCGGCCTTTGGTACGGGTACCCATCCTACCACGGCGATGTGCATTCGGGAACTCGAAACGCTCGTCAAGGGCGGTATGCGGGTCTTTGATGTGGGCACCGGCTCCGGCGTACTGTCTGTGGCTGCCGCCAAACTTGGTGCTACGGACGTCACCGCGATGGACTACGACAAGGTAGCTGTGGAAGTGGCGGCAGAAAATATCCGTCAGAACGGCGTGGAAGATGTGGTCAAGACCGGTGTCAGCGATATTTTGAAGTCCTTTGATGGCAAGGCGGACTTAATCGTGGCCAACATTATCGCCGATATCATCATCATGCTCTTTGACGAACTCGATGAGCATTTGGCCGAGGGCGGTCATCTGCTGGCATCGGGCATTATCTCCGAGCGTCTGGCGGATGTGACGGAAGCCTGCCTGGCACATGGCTTTGTTGTGGACAAGGTGACGGAAGAAAAAGGCTGGGTGGCCATGACCATCAGCCGCGGAGAAAATAAATGAGAAGGCTGTTTTATAAAGGGCTGCTGGCCGACACCATCGAGATAACCGGTAGTGATGCCCATCACCTCATGCATGTGATGCGGGCCAAGGCTGGGCAGGAAGTTACAGTGGTGGATGATGAGGGTAGTGTGGCCCGCATGGAAATGACCGCCTTTCGGGAAGAGGCGGTAACCTTGGTCTTGAAGGAGCGCCTGGCGGCCAATACCGAATCTCCGCTGGAACTCGTGCTCGCCCAGTGCCTCTTGAAGGCCGACAAGATGGACTATGTGGTGCAGAAGGCTGTGGAACTCGGCGTAACGGAAATCGTCCCCGTAAAGAGCCATAACTGTGTGGTGCGCTATGATGCGAAAAAAGCAGCCGCTCGTCAGCAGCGCTGGCAGAAAATCGCCGAAGAAGCCGCCAAGCAGTGTGGGCGTACAGCATTGACGGAAGTAACGCCTATTACGGATTTGTCCAATCTGATAAGGGAAAATAGTGATACAGAAGATACGGAAATTGTCTTTTGTTACGAAAATGAAGACGAAACTACGGTAAAATCATGTCTGCAGGCGGCGAAGGGCAAGCGCCTTATTCTGCTTATCGGCCCCGAGGGCGGCTTTACGCTCGACGAGGCTCAAGTGGTGCAGGAAGCAGGCGGCAGGGCGGTAACCCTTGGTCCACGGATTTTGCGAGCAGAGACGGCGGCAGTAGCGGCTGTGACGGTTGCTCAGTATGAAAATGGCGACTTAGGAACTGGCAATAAATAAATTTTAAGATAGGACGCAGTTCCTTAGGTTAAGAAAGGAAGAAGTATATTGCCAAAGGTGGCACTTACGACCTTGGGCTGCAAGGTCAATCAGTTTGAAACGGAAACCATGGAAGGCCTGTTCAAGAAAAGCGGCTACGATATCGTGCCCTTTGAGGAAAAGGCGGACTTTTATGTAATCAATACCTGCTCGGTGACGAGCTTAGGCGACAGAAAATCCCGGCAGATTATCCGCCGGGCACAGCGTACCAACGATAAGGCGATTATCGCCGTATGCGGCTGCTATTCGCAGGTTCACCCGGAAGAAATCAAGGCGATTGAGGGCGTGCGCGTGGTCTTGGGCACGAAGGAACGCAGTAAGATTGTGGAATACGTGGAACAGGCGGCCCGTGAAGACGGCATATTAGACGAAGTGGGCAATATCATGGAAGCCCGTGAGTTCGAGGATATTCCCATCTACGATATGCCCCAGCGTACGCGTGCATTCCTTAAAATTGAGGATGGTTGTCAGAATTTCTGCTCTTACTGCATCATTCCCTATGCCCGTGGGCCGGTAAAGTCGCGGCATTTGGATAAGATTCACAGCGAAGCCAAGAAACTCGTTGATGCCGGCTTTAAGGAAATCGTGCTGACGGGCATTCATTTGGGCGCTTACGGCAAGGATTTGGGCGGCGAGGTTACGCTGGCCGATGCTTGCCGGGAAGTGCTCAAGGTGGAGGGCTTAAAGCGCCTGCGCTTAGGCTCTTTGGAGTCCATTGAACTGTCACCGGATTTATTTGCCCTTATCCGCGAGGACGAGCGTTTCTGTGCGCATCTGCATCTGCCCTTGCAGGCCGGTTCCGATGAAGTGCTCAAGGATATGAACCGCCATTACGATACGGCAGAGTTTGGCCGCCTGATTGAGCAGGTGGAACGGGAAGTGCCGGGCGTAGCGGTGTCCACGGATATTATCGTGGGCTTCCCGGGAGAAACGGAAGAACAGTTTGCCCGCGGGCTGGAATTTGTGGAGAAGATGAACTTCTCCCGCATGCATGTGTTCCCGTATTCCAAGCGTAGTGGTACGCCGGCGGCAGAGCGCAAGGATCAGATTCAGGAGACGGTGAAGAAAGAGCGCGCGCACCGCATGCAGGAACTGGCAGCCCGCAAGACCGAGGAGTTCCATAAGAGCTTTTTGGGCAAGAGCATGCGGGTGCTGTTTGAAACCAATACCGACGGTGTTACCGATGGGCTCACGGATAACTATATTCGCGTTTATACAGACGATGAAGTGGTCTGCGGGGAGATTTATACCGTTGAGCTCTTGAAGCTGTATAAAGATGGTGTTTGGGGCAAGTTGATATCGTAGTGATAAGGCGCCCGGTGGCTGATAATACTTTTCCTCTGCTTATGCAGGCTTGCCTAACGCGACGGAAAAGCATTATCAGCCACCGGGCTTAGTGCGTACGTCACAATGATATGTTAAGGCGCCCGTGGGAACTGGTAATATTTTCCTTCGCCATAGACAAGCTTGTCAAAAGCTGCGGAAAACATCACCAGCCCACTCGGGCTTAGTATGTTGTTGTGCGTATTATATCGTGGTGTAAAGGCGCCTATGCGTGACTGCATATAGTTGTGTAGTTGTGTTATATCATAGTGCTAAGGTTAGGCTGGCAGTAAGGAGGGGAGGGGCGGCAATGGCTTTCGGCAGCGTTTGACAAGCCTGTCTAAGCAGACGAAAGTTATTGCCGCCCCTCCCCTCCGTCTTGCTAAGAGTAAAGTTGTAAGAGTAAAGTTGTAAACCTTGCAGGAGTTTGGAAATTTGTGTAGAATTATGACTAACATTGAGAAAATAATTTTTTGATATAAATGGAGAGGATGTTCTTAATGAAGGTGTTAGTCACTGGGGTGACGGGGCAGTTGGGTCATGACTGCGTCAATGAGTTTAAGAGCCGAGGCATTGAAGCGCGCGGGGTATCGAGCAAGGATTTTTCCCTGACCGATGGTGCGGCGGTAGAAAAGTATATTAAGGAATATGCGCCGGATGTGGTAATGCACGGGGCGGCTTATACGGCGGTGGATAAGGCCGAAGATGAGCAGGAAAAATGCATGGCGGTCAATGCAGAGGGCACGCGCCATATAGCCAAGGCCTGTGCTGAAATCGGTGCCAAGATGATTTATATCAGCACGGATTATGTTTTCCCCGGTGATGGCGAGGAAGCATATGCAGTAGATGCGCCCAAGGGGCCGCAAAATGTTTATGGCAAGTCGAAATTGCTCGGAGAACAGGCTGTGCAGGAACTGTTGACGAAATATTTTATTGTCCGTATTTCCTGGGTGTTCGGCATTAACGGCAAGAACTTTATCCGCACGATGCTGAATCTGGCCAAGACCCATAAGGAGCTCACCGTAGTGGGGGATCAGATTGGTTCGCCGACCTACACGCGCGATTTGGCGGTGCTGTTGGCCGATATGGCAGCAACGGAAAAATATGGTGTTTATCATGCGACCAATGAAGGTTTTTGCTCCTGGGCAGAATTTGCCGCTGAGGTATTCCGTCAGGCGGGCAAGGAGGTCACGGTCACGCCGGTGGATTCCTCGGCCTATCCGACCAAGGCTGTACGGCCGAAAAATTCCCGCATGAGCAAGGCGGCACTAATCGAAGCTGGCTTTAAGCCCATGCCGCGCTGGCAGGATGCTGTGGGCAGATACCTGATTGAACTGCAAACTGAAGAAGCGCTTAAGGCATAACGCAATAAGGGCCCGATGAAAATCGGGCCCTTTTGCTATGGCAATCAGCGTTTATTGAGTTTTTTGTCGGCGTAGATTTTCGTTCCTTTGATCGAGGCATCTAAAGCCAGGCCTTTTTTCGTTATCTGGTATACCCAGACGCCATTGGCGGCAATGGAGGCACCTTCGACGGCACCGCCTGCCTGGCCGTCACTGGCCGAGGCTTCCGCCGAACTGGCAAATTTGATATCACCGGAGATAAAGGAGTTCCAGGCTTTTTCTGTGCCAATGACGAAAATCAAATCGTATTCCTTTACTCCAAGGCCCAGGCCGATGCCCATTTCTTTCATGCGCATGTAGACCTTTTCACCGGTGGCATTGTTGATTGCCAAGCCTCGGCCGTGCGCGTCACCGAACAAACCGAGTTTTATGCCTGTATTGCTCAATGTGGCATAGGCATAGCAGTTTTTGATGACATTTTGTGCGGAGGGAACCTTGTCGTACAACCTTTGCAGCGCCTGTGTTGACAGAGTGTCGATTTCCGCCCGCTGTTTGTCGATTTTATCCGGGCTGGCAGCCGCAAAGACGGTGGCCGTCATCAGGCAGAACAAAAATGTGGTCATCAGCAGGGTAAGCCATTTTTTCATCTGTATTCACCTCGTTTATCATGATTCTTTTACGGGGGCGTCAGGCTGCGGCGTGGTATCTGCTTTTTTGCCTGCAAGTTTCATCGCAACCCAGACGACGATAACGTAGAGTACCGGAATCAGGAAAATCCCCAGGCAGGTGGCAAAGAGCATGCCGCCGACAACGGCTGTTCCCATGCTGTTCCTGGCAGCTGCACCGGCGCCATGCGCCATGGCCAGCGGCAGACAGCCGATGATAAAGGCCAGCGAGGTCATAATAATGGGGCGCAACCGCAGCCCTGCGGCTTCAATCGCCGCTTTCACCGGCTCCATGCCATGATCCACACGAACCTTGGCAAATTCCACGATAAGGATGGCATTTTTGGCTGCCAGTCCCATAATCATGATGACACCAATCTGCATATAGACTGTGTTCTGCAAACCGGGGTTGAAATGCCCAAAGCAGAGTTCGAGCATTAAAAGCGCGTACTGCACAAAGAATGCGCCGAAAAGTCCCGTGGGTATCGTGAGGAGTACCGCAAAGGGCACGCTCCAGCTTTCATAGAGGGCTGCCAGGCAAAGGAAGACGAACACCAGCGAAAGAGCCATAACCTGCCCCGTGGAGCTGGCAGATTTCTTTTCCTCGCGGCTCTGGCCTGACCATTCGATATTAAAGCCTGCCGGCGCTGTCTGCCGCACAACTTCTTCCATGGCGGCAATGGCCTGTCCGGAGCTGTAACCGTCACCGACACTTCCCTGAATACTGATGCTGCGTGTGCCGTTGAAACGGGAGATGATGGATGTAGACGTAGAAAGTTTCGGCGTGAGTAGACTGTCCAGAGGAACCATATTGCCCTCGCGGTTACGCACATAGTTGAACTTCAAGGCTTCCTTTTCACTGCGATATTGGGCATCCGACTGCATGATAACCTTGTAGTTGCGTCCGAACTGCATGAAGTCATTTATCTGACTGCCGCCGTAATTGACCTGCAGGGCCGTGAATACATCGGAGAGGTCTACGCCGAGTTGTTTTACTTTTTCACGGTTCACATCAAACTTACAGATGGGGGACTCGACAGAATATGTGGTATACACACCGGCAAGTTCCGGACGCTTATTGGCTGCTGCCAAAAGCTCCTTGGTGATGGCATCCAGTTCCTTGTCCGTATGACCGGTCATATCCAGCAGCTCCATACTCCAGCCGCCCACCATGCCAAGACCGGGCAGGGACGGCGTTTGGAAGGCCATAAGCTGGGCTTCGGGATGTTTTGCCTGCAGTTCATTGGCTTTGTTGACAATGGAGAAAATGCTAAGCTCAGAAGTGGGCCGCTTGCTCCAGGAATCAAGGCTGATAAAGAATGTACCGGCATTGGCCTTATTGCCGTTAGACAGTACATCATAGCCGGCGATTTTCATGACGTTCTTGACACCGGGAATCGCGCTGAACTCACCGCTCAGCGCATCCATGGTCTCCAAGGTGCGATTCAAAGAGGTGCCCTCCGGCATGGTAACCGAAGCGAGGAAATATCCCTGGTCTTCGTCCGGGACGAAGGTTGAGGGCAGCAGTTTGAAGCACAGCCCGGCGAGAACGCAGATTATCAGCAGGGAGGCCACACTGACCTTGGCATGGCCGATGAACCAGCTCACCTTTCCTACATAACGGTTCTGCGTGCGTTCAAACCAGTTGTTGAAGCCATCAAAGAAACGATCCAGAATGTTTTTCTTTTTATTGGGGTCATGGGGCTTCATCAACAATGCACATAACGCCGGTGTCAGCGTCAGGGCAATAAAAGCCGACAGCGCCATGGATACGGCAATGGTCAGGGCAAACTGGCGATAGAGCACGCCGGTTGTGCCGCCCAGGAAGGCGCAGGGAATAAATACTGCCGACAGGACAAAGGCAATGGCCACTACCGGCCCCTGCACTTCATCCATAGCGACTTCCGTTGCCTCTACCGGCCCTAAGCCGTCTTTTTTCATATGGGATTCCACATTTTCGATAACGACGATGGCATCATCGACCACCAGACCGATAGCCAGTACCATGGCAAAGAGCGTCAGGGTGTTGATACTGAACCCCAGCGCCACAAAGCTGGCAAAGGTGCCGATAAGGGATACGGGGATAGCCAGCACCGGAATAAGCGTGGCCCGCCAGCTCTGCAAAAAGAGGAACACGATGAGGATAACCAGCATCAGGGCTTCCTTAAAGGTATTGATTACTTCCGTGACGGATTCGTTGATATACTCCGTACTGTCGATAACGGGGATAAATACCAAATCATCGGGGAAGTTTTGCGCGGCTTCATCCAATACCTTTTTGACTTCACTGATGGTTTCCACGGCATTGGCATCATCTGTCAGCTTGACACCAAATCCGGCACAGGGAGCACCATTGGCATCGGCAACCATGTTCGTGGACTTGGCACCTGTTTCTATACGGGCAACATCCCGGAGAAATACATAGGAGCCATCCGGTTTGGCTTTTAAGATGACATTGCCAAATTCCTGCGGTGTGGTAAGGCGTCCCTGTACGCTGCCTGTATACTGCTTTTCCTGATTGGCCGGCACAGGCATCTGCCCGATAGTACCTGCCGGAGCCTGTACATTCTGCTCTTTAATGGCAGCCTCAACATCTCCGACCGTCAGCCCTAAATCCGACAGGCGGTCAGGGTTAAGCCAGATACGCATGGCATAATCCGAGCCAAAGGTGCTGACATCACCTACGCCCTTAATGCGTTTGATGGCATCAATGATGTAGATGCTCGCATAATTCATGATAAAGGTGCGCTTAAATGTCCCGTTAGGCGAATAAAGCGCAAACATATAGGACATATCGCTGGATGCCTTTTTGGTCGTAACGCC
>CACZIV010000002.1 GCA_902781305.1 Pseudoselenomonas ruminantium | reverse complement strand
GCCCAGCTGAAAATACCGTAGTACAGGATAAACACGCCAATACCGATGGCGATAATCAGTTCCGGCTTGGTGGCTAAGCCCCAGTCAATCACATAGTCGATAAAACCGGCAGAGAAGCCAAAGCCGTCCAATACGCCCAGCGAATACGTTACCGCCAGCGAAAGGCCGGTGAGCACGGCATGCACGGCATAGAGTGCCGGTGCCAGGAACATGAACATGAACTCAATAGGTTCCGTAATACCCGTGAGGAATGCCGTGAAGGCCACAGAAGCCAGCATACCGCCAATCTTAGCACGGTTTTCCGGCTTAGCCGCATGGTACATGGCCAAGGCCACAGCCGGCATACCGAACATCATCATCGGGAAGAAGCCCGCCATGAACATACCTGCCGTGGGGTCACCTGCAAAGAAGCGGTTGAGGTCACCAGTAGCCACTGCTCCAGTCACGGGATTGGTATACTCACCGAACACGAACCAAATAAAGCTGTTGAGGATATGGTGCAGCCCCACCGGAATCAGCAGACGGTTGAGCACACCATAGACAAAGGTTCCCAAAGCACCGGCGCCGATAATCCATTCGCCTACAGCATGGATAACCGCCTGACAGGGGCCCCAAATAACACCGAAAATCGCGGCTAACACAATGGATACCGCCGCCGTGATAATCAGCACAAAACGGCGTCCGCCGAAAAAGCCCAGATATTCCGGCAGTTTCACCGTATGATAGCGATTGTAGAGAATACCGGCTTCAAGGCCGCTGACGATACCAGCCAAAACACTCATATTGAGCGTTTCATCAATCGTCTTGAGTGCCGCAGTCAGAATCAAATAGCCGATAGCACCCGCTAGACCTGCCGCGCCATTATTATCCTTGGCCAACCCTACGCCAATACCAATGGAAAAAATCAGTGCCAGATTATCAAAGACCGCTCCACCGGCCTTCGTGATAAACGGAATGTTCAGCACATCCGGCGCACCGAGACGCAAGAGCAGTGCTGCCGCCGGCAAAACGGCGATGGGCAGCATCAAGGCCTTGCCAATGCTTTGCAGCTTGGTAAACCAATTACTCATAATATTCACTCCCTAAATAAAAAATACGAGGCAGTTATGCACTGCCTCGCTTATTCTAACATAATTATCTAAATATTACAATGTGTACAATTTATCCACAGTCCAATTAGCTAAGAATCTTTTGTAATGCCGCCCAGTCGGGAACTGCTGCGGCCTTTTTGACTTTGGCCAGTTTTTCCGCATCAGCAGCGGGCAGCTGATAACCCGATAGTTCCCCTAACATATACATCAGGCTGTCATAGTCAAAGCTTACGGCAATCTCGCCCATCGCTTCCCAGGCTTCGGCCAGTTCCTCCGGGCTGATAGGGGATTTTTCCTCCGTATCCGCCTCCGGAATAATCGGCGACAAGCTGGCAGCGAAACTGCGATATAGTTCCAAAAGCGGCATCGTATTGGCCTTGATTTCCTCCGCATAGCCGTTGTTGCCGGCATCCTCCAGCCGGCGGGCTTTTTCGGACAGTTCCATGGCACCGATTACCCTGGCCGTACTTTTCAGCGCATGGACTTTGGTCGTGTAGTTCCGGCAGTCCTCCGTTTCAAAGTAACGCTGTATCTCAGCGGCATTGCTTTCAATGGATTCGGCAAAGACGCGCAGGGCATCGAGATAGGCGGCCACCGAGCCGCAATGCTCCACGCCCTTATGCGGTTCCAGCCCGCTGACATATTCCAGCCAATCGGGCAGTTTTTCCTCTGTGGGTACGGCTAACTCCAGCCAATCGGGCAGTTTTTCCTCTGTGGGTACGGCTAACACACCTGCCGCCCGCACTTTCTCCTGGGGCAGCATACTGCGCAGCAAATCCTCCAGCTTATGACTGTCAATGGGCTTGGTCAGATAATCGTCAAACCCTGCCGCAATGTATTCCTCCCGCGCCCCGCTGACAGCATTAGCCGTAAGCGCCACCACCGGCGTATGCGTGTTCAGGGCATTTTCCTGTTGATTAAGCTTCTGCAGGCGCTGCAAGGTTTCAATGCCATCCAGCCCCGGCATGACTTGCCCTATCCGTTTCCTGCAACAGATTGGCGGGCACGGCATAGGTCAGCCGCATCTTCTCGCCCAAATGCACATCGCCGCTGAAATAAATCCGCCCCTTCTCATCGTATACCGGCGGTACGCGGGCAATCAGACAGCCGTTGCGCTCCACAGCCAGCGGAAATTCGGAAATATTATAGACAAAATTTTCGTCGGGTTTCACCTGCAGATAATGTTCATAAATATTCGTGGCGGGCATGCCGTTTAATTTAGCCACGCAGGTGTCCCCCACCATTTCCGTGACTTCCAGTTCCTTGCCTATCGGATTCCAGCCCAGCACATAATCGGATAAGACATGCAAATCTTCACCGCAGAATGCCGCCATGAGAATGCCATTTTCATAAACCTTACGACCGACAACCGAAGTACCATACTTCGCCTTGTCCATCAAAAGCTTAAACAAATTCTTGCATTCCAACGGTGCCGAAGTAAAATCTTCCAATATACTGACCACCGTGCCATAGACAACCGTATGCGGTATTTCTTCAGCCATCCCCTGCAAAAAATGCGTGAACGATGTTCCCATGCCGGCACAGTATATCCCCACGGCTTTCAGATGAGGAATAGCACGCAGTTTTCTGCCCCAGATATGTCCCTCAGTCTCATAATTCGTTGGCTTCCCTTCGTATTCCAAAACTTCCACCCTGCCGGACTGCCAAAAATTAGCATTAATTTGCAGCTTCACCTGCTCTAATTTTTGCACAAAGAGCGTTTCCGTCATGCCCGTTATAACCACCTGCGGCAGTTTTTCCCGCAACAGCTGCTGAATACTTTGCACCATCGCCGGCATTACGCCACTGAACACCAAATGCAGATATAAACAGCTTGCCTGATACGTTTGCGCCTGTTCCTCCATCTCCAACAGGAGCGGTTGTATTTCCTTCAGGAAATCCTCCTGCCGGTCAGCTGGCAGAGTTATTGAATAGTTCTTCTGAAGCATTGCTGTTTTCCTCCTCTAAAACATTATCCGTTTACTGAATATTGTTGTCGTGGAGTTTCTGGTATTTCTGTTTTTCAAAGAAATCATCAATCGCAGCGATTAATTTGGGCTGTTCCATGGATTTTAAGAGATAGCCGTCCGGCTTCAAGGCGAGCACTTTCAACACACTTTCCCTGTCCCCCTTGCCCGTGAGGAAAATCACCGGAATGGAATCCACCTTGGATTCACTCCTGATCATCTCCAATACCTGCGGGCCGGAGGTCACCGGCATTTCATAGTCGAGCAGGATTAAGTCCGGCGTGTTGTCGGCAATATACATGAGCGCCTGCGCCCCGGAGGTCACAATGGTCACGCGGTATTTCGTGGAAAGCCAGTCCTTGACCATCTTGAGGAAGGTACTGTCATCATCCACCAACAGGATATTTTTTCGCCGGGCCAAATCGTCATTGGCCGAGAGCAGCCAATCCAGCTGTTCCACCAGTTTCTTCATATCAAAGGGCCGTTCCACCGTAGCGGCGACTAAGGCCGCGGGAATGGATTTATTCACGGTTTCAATTTCCGTGGCTGTGCCCACCAGCACCAAGAGCTTATCCTCCTCGGTACAGATATCCTTGAGATACACCAATGTACCGGCAGCATCATCCACATAATCCCCCAAATACATGAGTATGAGTTCCGTTTCCCCTTTATGGGCGGCAATTTCTTCCATCTCCGGTGCCGCTTCCACTACTTCATAGCCATCATCCACCAGATTTTTTACAATGGTATTGAGCATAAAGGACTTCCCCTTATGAATCAGCAGGACTTTTTTCTGCATAGCTGTCTTTCCTCCCCATTTCTGACTATTGAATTGCGTCACTCTGTTTTCTTACTTCGCCACAATAGCCAAAAAACCTGCTCTATGGTATACTAAGAGCAGGTTTTATATTATTCCATTAGATAGGAGCTATAAATATGTCCAAACAATACAAGAAATTGCAGAACAAGCTGCATCCCAAAGCGGTAAAGCAGGAACCTCAGCCAAAAGTAGGCAAGGATTATTTCCTGTTGATTATGATTGGTCTGACCTTTGTGCTGACCTTCATCGGCTGGGAGCATTTTGATAACACCAACCGCGCCATGTATTTCTTGCTGACACTTTCCCTGACGCTGACTTATCTCTATCGTCATGCAGGCTTTTCCGATAAGGTCAAAGCCTATGTCAACGCCGCCAGCATGGGTTCTATCGGCCTTGCCGTGGCTTTGTTCTTAATCAATCTCTACTATCAGTTCTTCGGCTAAACCTCTTCTACTTTTCCCTTGACCATCTTTTCAAATTTTGTGCGGGGAATCAGAATGAGATGTCCACACCCCTGGCACTTTAGACGGAAGTCCATGCCCACACGCAGGATTTCCCAGTTAAAACTGCCGCAGGGGTGTTTCTTTTTTAAGCGGACAATATCGCCCAATTCATAATTTACCTTTTCCATGATTTTTCCTTTCTGCAGTGAGGTGTTTTTATGGAAGTTGCCGTTTTACAAATGCAGGTGGCTTTCGGCCAGCCGGAAAAAAATACCGCCAAGCTCCACCGCTTAGCCGCCCAGGCCATGGAACAACAGCCGGATGTACTGCTGCTGCCCGAACTATGGCTGACCGGTTTCTATCCCCGGCCAATACATCCTTATGCCGCTAGCAATGGCCAAAAGACCTGTGCCCTGCTCTCGGCCCTTGCCCAAAAGTACCAGGTCAATGTGATTGGCGGGACAATCCCCAGTCTCCTTGGCGATAAGGTATTCAACACCAGCTATATCTTTAACCGCCAAGGGCAGCTTATCACTACCTATCAGAAAACCCATCTGTTTTCGCCGAGCGGTGAGGGCGAGGATTTTACGGCAGGCAATAATCTCATAACCTTCACGCTTGACGGAGTAAAATGCGGCATCCTTGTCTGCTACGATGTGCGTTTCCCGGAAGCTTCCCGGCAACTGGCGCTTGAGGGGATTTCCCTGCTCTTTATTCCCGCTGCCTGGCCGCTGAAACGGCTGACACATTGGCAGGCACTTACCCGGGCACGCGCTATTGAAAATCAGTTATTTGTCGTGACCTGCAATGCTGCCGGAACGGATGGCGGCGGCCAAAAACTGGCAGGACATTCCGCTATCATTGACCCCTGGGGAGAAATTCTCGCCGAAGCAGGCGCAGAAGAAACCATCCTGCAAGGTAATATCCAGCTGGCCATTCAGTCCCAAATCAGGGAAACAATAAATGTCTTTGCGGACAGACGCCCATCAATTTATAAAAAAACTCCCAATTAAGGGAGTTTTTCTTTTACCATTATACGTTAAAGCGGAAGTTTACGACATCGCCATCCTGCATGACGTAATCCTTGCCTTCCACGCGAACCTGGCCTTTTTCGCGGGCAGCAGCTACACTGCCGTTGGCTACGAGGTCATCATAGTTGACGATTTCAGCGCGGATAAAGCCGCGTTCGAAATCCGTATGAATCTTGCCGGCAGCCTTTGGTGCCGTGGTGCCCTTGGTAATCGTCCAGGCACGGCATTCATCCGGGCCAGCGGTCAGGAAGGTCTGCAGGCCTAAGAGGTCAAAGGCAGCCTTAATCAGGCGGTCAAGACCGCTTTCCGTTTCACCCAAATCCTCTAAGAAAGCCTTAGCTTCTTCGGCATCGAGTTCAGCGATTTCCGCTTCTACACGGGCAGAGATAGCCACAACCTCAGCATTTTCGGCCTTGGCAAATTCCTTGACCTTCTGCACATAGGCATTTTCTTCATAAGCCGTAGCCACTTCGTCCTCAGCCACGTTCGTGACATAGAGGGTCGGCTTCAAGGTCAGGAGGTTGATATCCTTAATCATTTCGAGCTCGTCTGCAGTGAGCTCCACCTGACGGGCCGGTTTACCGTTGTCGAGGCTTTCCTTGATCCGGCGCAGGATTTCGTCTTCCACCTTGGCTTCCTTGTTGCCGGATTTGGCAATCTTGGCCAGACGCATGATGCGCTTTTCCACAACTTCGAGGTCGGCAAGACACAGTTCCGTCTGAATGATGTCGATATCGCGCAGCGGATCAACGCCGCCTTCCACATGGGTGATGTTGGCATCGTCAAAGCAGCGCACCACATGCGCCACGGCATCTACCTGGCGAATGTGTTCAAGGAACTTGTTGCCGAGGCCTTCGCCGTTGGCAGCGCCCTTAACGAGGCCCGCAATGTCCACGAAGCGGACGGAAGCCGGCGTCGTCTTCTTGGAATCATACATCTTGTGCAGAACATTCAAGCGTTCATCCGGCACGGCCACTACGCCTACATTGGGTTCAATGGTGCAGAAGGGGAAGTTGGCCGCTTCTGCTCCGGCCTTGGTGATGGCATTAAAGAGCGTGCTCTTGCCCACGTTGGGCAGGCCCACAATGCCGACTTCTAAATTACTCAAAATTACTTTCCACCTTTTTACTTCTTACAGCGTACCGAAAATACGGTCACCGGCATCGCCGAGGCCCGGTACGATATAGCCTTTTTCATTGAGCTTTTCATCAATAGCAGCTACATAAACCGGTACGTCGGGATGTTCTTCGTTAATCACTTTAATGCCCTCAGGCGCAGCCACCAAACACATCAGCGTAAGGCTCGTTGCACCTTTTTCCTTTAAGAGGGTCAGCGCTGCGGAGGCACTGCCACCCGTTGCCAGCATGGGGTCAACCACAATCAGGGAGCGTTCTTCCACATCACCGGGCAGCTTGCAGTAGTATTCCACCGGTTTCAGCGTCTTGGGGTCACGGTACATGCCCACATGACCAACGCGGGCAGCAGGAATCATGTTGACCACACCGTTGAGCATGCCCAAACCTGCGCGCAGAATGGGCACAACGCCCACTTTCTTGCCGGCCAGCACTTTTGCCGTACATTTTGCTACCGGGGTTTCGATTTCAATATCTTTGAGCGGAAAATCACGGGTGATTTCATAGGTCATAAGCATAGCGATTTCTTCGAGAAGCTCGCGAAAATCCTTCGTACCCGTATCCTTCTGGCGCATCATGGTGAGTTTGTGCTGAATCAGGGGATGGTCAATTACATTTACATTAAGCTTGTCAGACATGTTCATTCTCCTTTACATCTCTGCATAGAGCGGATATTTCTTGCACAGGGCGGCAACCCGCTTACGTGCTTCGGCTTTCTTTTCCTCATTTTCTGTATCGCTCAGGACAAGAGCGATGATTTTGCCGACTTCCTGCAAGTCAGCTTCCTTAAAGCCCCGGGTAGTGAGCGCAGGTGTGCCCAGGCGCAGGCCGCTGGTCACAAAGGGTGACAATGGCTCGAACGGAATGGTATTACGATTAGCGGTGATATTCACTTCATCGAGCACCGTCTGTGCCACCTTGCCCGTAATACCCTTATTCGTAAGGTCTACAAGCATCAGATGATTGTCCGTACCGCCAGACACAATGCGGAAGCCTTCCTCCTGCAAAGTCTTAGCCAGCACCGCCGCATTCTTGACCACCTGCTTGGCATATTCCTTGAACTCCGGCCTTAGCGCCTCGCCCAAAGCCACAGCCTTGGCCGCAATCACATGCATCAAGGGCCCGCCTTGAATGCCGGGGAATACGGCCTTGTTGAACTGCTTGCCAAATTCGGCGTCACGGCAAAGAATCATGCCGCCGCGCGGGCCGCGCAGAGTCTTATGCGTCGTTGTCGTAACCACATCGGCATACGGAAGCGGACTGGGATGCTCACCTGCCGCCACCAGGCCAGCGATATGAGCGATATCCACCATCAGATATGCGCCAACACCATGGGCGATTTCCGCCAGACGCGGGAAATCAAGCGTGCGGGCATAGGCAGAAGCGCCGGCCACAATGAGTTTCGGCTTACATTCCTTAGCCTGCACCTCCAACGCATCATAGTCGATGGTTTCCGTCTCCTTGTCCACACCATAAGGCACAATCTTAAAGTACTTGCCGGACATATTGACCGGCGAGCCATGGGTCAGATGGCCGCCATCGTTGAGGTTCATGCCCATCACCGTATCACCGGGCTGCAAAAGGGCAAAGAACACCGCCATGTTGGCCTGTGCACCAGAATGCGGCTGCACATTGGCATATTCGGCACCAAAGAGTTTTTTCGCCCGTTCAATGGCCAGCGTCTCTACTTCATCCACGAATTCGCAGCCGCCATAATAACGTTTGCCGGGATAACCCTCGGCATACTTGTTCGTGAGCACACTGCCCTGGGCAGCGAGCACAGCGGGACTGACAATGTTTTCCGAAGCGATAAGCTCCAGTTTCTCCCGCTGGCGATTCAGCTCACAATTGACATACTTGGCGATTTCCGGATCAGACTGCTGCAGAACTTCCTTTAGATTCATGTAGAGACCTCCTTTGAGCCCTTGGCTCAGACCAAAAAACTTAACCTTACTTTCACTACCTTACTTGCTTTAATCTTGGCTTTTATTTTTCCAACGCCATGATTTTATTTACCCGGCGCTCATGGCGGCCGCCTTCAAACTTGCCTTCCACAAAGGCCCGGACGATTTCGCCGGCAGGGCCAAAGCCCATTACGCGGCCGCCCATGGCCAGTACATTGGCATCATTGTGCTGACGGCACATCTTGGCCGAGAACACATCATTGCAGAGGGCGCAGCGAATGCCCTTGATTTTGTTAGCGGCAATGGAAATGCCAATGCCCGTGCCACAGAGCACAATGCCGCGGTCAGCCTTGCCGCTTACGACATCACCGCAGACCTTTTCGGCAATATCAGGGTAATCAACCGAGTCGGTACCAAAGGTGCCCACATCTGTTACCTCAACATCACCATACTCCTTCAAAACCATCTTGACTTCTTCTTTGAGCTGGACAGCACCATGATCGCTGCCAATCGTTATTTTCATCAGGATCCCCGCCTTTCTTACATACTAGCTTACATTTTAGCACAACCGACAAAAAAAGGCTATCCATAGCTTTTTAATGATTTTCCTTTTATTTTTCCCAAAATCTTCCTGTTCTAAAGCTCCTTTAAGAAAAATCTGTTATACTAATCCTGTTTTTAAGATTTTCAGCTAAAAATTAAAGCATTTCATTATCCATAAATTGCTTTATTGGTTCTTTAGTCCTAAATCACCCTTGCAAGTCATCCGATGAATTGCTATAATTGTAATTAATTTACATAAAAGTTAGCTAGATTAAGGAGCAGCATATGACTCAGTCCTCTGCAGTCATCCCTATCAATTTTAATCCTACAGTATACGAAGCACTAGAATCAGCAGATAATGTCATCTTCTTTCAATGGGATCTGACTGCCGATACGTTCAAGCTCCGAGACGCCAGCAGCAGACATCGTTATGCTCTGCCCGATCATTTCAATCATGCATCTACCCAACTTACTTTGGGCGGCTTGGTTCATCCTGATGATGCCGGTATGCTTGAACATTATTTACACCGTCTCTATCACGCGCGCCGCACTCCGCGGAAACAATACCATAGTTCTGCCCGCCTGCGCCTGCGCAGCAGCAAAAAACCTTTATGGCTTTGGTCGGAAGTGCATTTAGTCACTTACTATCAAGGCAAGCATCCCATGATGGCCTTCGGCAACATCCGCAATATCCAGGCAGAGAAGCTCTGGCAGGAACGCATCAGCCGCCGGGCTAATACCGATGCACTGACCGGACTCCTTTCCCGTGGAACAGTTCAAGCCCGTATTCGCGCAGCCTTGCGTAAAATGAGTCCTGAAACCGATTCAGCCAGTCTGCTGATTGTGGATGCAGATGAGTTCAAAACCATCAACGATACCTTTGGCCATCTCTTTGGTGACAAGGTACTGCGCGAAATTGGTATGGCCATCGACAAAAATTTCCGGCAAAACGATATCAAGGGACGCATAGGGGGAGATGAATTCGTCATACTCCTGCCCGGCATGAGCAATACCGATGTTCTCCACCGGCATTGTTTGGGACTATGCCGCAGACTTACCCGAGTCTTCCATAAAGAAGGCAAACACCACGCGTTCTCCATCAGCATTGGTGCGGCTCAATATCCCGCTCACGGCCAAAGCTATGAGGAATTATTCGCCCGGGCAGACGAGGCACTTTATGAAGCTAAGCGCCGTGGCAAAGGACAGTATGTGCTCTATCAGCCGGACATGTCTGAAACAGCTGATAACCACGATATTCCCCTGGCTGCCAGCCCCATACCTGCCAACACGCCAATGCAATCAGAAAGTATTGCTGACTTGCAGGCCCGCATTCAACAAATGCAAAATACCATCACGTATTTGGAAAAAATGATGTGTACACTGCTTGAGACAAGAAAATGATTTTTATAAAATAAAATGCCCTGGTTGGATTTTGGGGAAAAATCCAACCAGGGCTTAATTTATTATGCGAACTGGGGAAGCTCGCGAAGGGCATTGCCAATGGGGATTGGGAATCGGACAATGCCGCACAAACACTACTCGTTTATTATATGATATATAAGTGGTTGTTATACTGTAATATTTTACAAGAAATATACGGTATGAATGTATAAATTTACAAAGGAATGAATCTTACACCGTCTGTCGGATTATCCGCAATGCCTGACAAGCCACATAGAAACGTACCCGCACATCAGCCTGATTCAGCTCTACCCCCAGAATGCTTTCAATTTTCTTCAAGCGGTTTCGCAATGTATTGGCATGGATGAAAAGTTTTTCAGCAGCCAGCGGCAAAGACTCATTTTCCTGAAAATAAATTTCCAGTGTCCTGAGCAGTTCGGTGTCATTATGACTGTCATAGGCTATCAGCGCCTCCAGCGTATCCTGCGCAAAATCGTCCAACTCCTCTGTGCGGATATGCGACAGGAGTTTCAATACGCCCAATTCCTCATAACAGGTTATGCCATTTTCCGGCTGACGGAAACGCCCGAGGCTCAATGCCTGCCTGGCCTCCTGAAAACTGCGGCAGATTTCAGCCACCGAATAATGCAGCCGGCCAATGCCGATGGAAAACGGCAAAATTGTAGGGAAGTCCGCTTTTACCTTGGCCATGGCCTCTGCCATAATGGCGGCAATTTCCCCCTGACTGCGCGCCGGTTCCCGGTCATCCTCAAACAGAATAATCAGCTGCATATTCAAAAGCATCAATATCGGTTGCACAAAGCGAGCAGAGAGTATCCGCATCCATTCCCGGTCAAGCTCAGCCAACAGTTGTGCGTACTTATCCACATCAATATGCTGGTCAAATTCCACGACCACCACATGATGTGGTTTCTCCAACCGCATATTCCAAAACCTGCCCATGCGGATAACTTCCTCTGAAGACGAAAAATTATGATAGAGAATGTCATAGAGAAACTGTTCCCGATGTTTTCGCTCGATATTCCGGATTTCCCCCTCATGCCAAAGCAGGAAAGTCAGTTGCATCCCCAATTCCCGAAACAGGCAGTCAGCTGTTTCCGTCATGCTGCCTACCGGCGTCTCTGCAACCAGCCAGCCCCGCAGCTGTCGTTCCTGCTTTAAGGGAATGATGGTCAAATTCGCAAATACCGCCAGTTCATTTTTCTGCAATGCCTGCTGATTCCGACGCAGCAGGGAATAACTTTCCTCACGAAAGCCCATGGTTTTTCCCCGCAAGTCACCTAAATTATCCAATACCACGAGTTCCAGTCCCGTGTATGTGTGAACGACAGCCAGCTTGCCTGCAATGTCTTCAGCTTGCCATAGCTCCACTTGTTCTTTTTCCATCTATCTGTCCTCCCGCCAAAAACATACAGGCTGCCGCGCCTTGATAAATTTCAAGGACGGTTGCGTATAGCGCACCAGCGGATAATCCTGCCAGTCTATCGCGTCCCCCTCCATACTACAAAGCCGCAAGGCCTCCACAGGGCAGGCCTCTACACATTTTGGCTGTTTCCCTTCCACCAGCCGTTCACGACACATGTCACATTTAGCCACTTTCCCCGTAGTCGGCAGCAGCCTCGGTGCATGAAAAGGGCATGCTCCCACACAACGGCCGCAGCCAATACATTTGGCACTATTATGCAAGACAATGCCATCACGACGTTTTTCATAACACCCCATAGGACAAACCCGCATACATTCCGGTGAGGCACAATGATTGCATGACATGGATAAAAATCCCTGTTCACGCCTATCTCCTGCCCATTCATCCACATGACGGAAAGCCTGCGGCAAATCCGGATGCTTATGATGGCAGGCCTTTTCACAAGCCCTGCATCCCACACAGCGGGATAAATCCACCAGAAACCCCAACTGCTGCGGTTCCATAAAAAATCCCCCTTACGATACTATACTTCCAAAATATATGATACCACACAGGACAAAAATTCACATTGAATTTTTTCTTGGCAAGCAGGAAAACCCTCTTCGTAAAACGAATTAATTGCAACAATAAGGGGACTATATTTATGCCCCTTTATTGTTGCCTTTGAAATTAGATATACACGATATTTTGTCTGATACACGCAAAGAGGTGAGATTGTGAAGAAGTTCATCAACGAGCCGGGGAATTTGGAAATGGAAACCGCGCGCGGAATGGCATTGGCAAAGCCTCATATTCTCCGCCAACTGCCAGACTGTAACGTCATGGTCAGACAGAATAAAAAAACAGACCGGGTAGCTCTGGTCTTCGGCTGTGGCAGCGGTCATGAACCTGCACCAAACGGCTATGTAGGGTACGGAATGCTGGATGCAGGAATTCCCGGCAAACTCTTTTCCTCCCCTACCCCGGACATGCTTCTCAAGGGAATCAAGGAAGTCCAAAACGAGGCAGGTGTACTCTGCATAATTGTAAACTATACTGGTGATGTACTGAATTTCCGCATGGCCATGGAAATGGCGCAAATGGAAGGCATCGCGGTGGAATCCGTCATCATTGCCGATGATGTTGCAACCCAGAAAACGAAATCTGTAGGGCGACGCGGCCTGGCAGGAGTACTGTTGGTAATGAAAATTGCCGGTGCCGAAGCCGAAATGGGTTCTGACCTCTACCGGGTCAAGGAAGTTGCCGAATGGGCAGCCTCCGGCCTTCGAACCATCGGTGTTGCCTGCCGCCCCTGCATCATCCCCTCGGATGGGGAACCCAGTTTTGAACTTGGGGAAACCGAAATGGAAATCGGCATGGGCCTCCATGGCGAACCAGGTGTCCTGCGCTGCGATATGATGAGTGCCAAAGATACCGTTCACCAAATGCTGGATCTTATCCTATTGGACTGCAATTACGAAAGCAGCGAGGTTGTCGTCCTGATTAATGGTCTGGGCGGCACACCACCGATGGAGTTATATGTAATCAATGAATGCATTCACGAATATCTTTCTGAACGGGGCATAAAAATTTATGATACGATGATTGGCAACTTCATGACATCTTTGGAAATGGGCGGTTTCTCAATAAGCCTCATGCGTCTTGACCCGCACTTGAAAGCCCTTTATGATGCGGCAGCTGTAACATCCATCATCAGGCGTTGAGGGAGGATGCTATATGACTGAAAAAGAATTCATGCTTGCAGCTCTTGAGGCCATAAGCCACAGCATCATCGAACATGAAGAACACTTAAACCACCTGGATAATGCCATTGGCGATGGCGACCACGGCACCAATATGGCCAGATTCTCCCGCATCATCCTGTCTGATTTACCGGAGCTTTCTGCAGGCAATGGGGATTTAGGTGAAATCCTTCACCATATCGGCATGCGCTGTATTACGGAAATCGGCGGCTCAGCCGGGCCATTATTCGGCAAGTTTTTCTTGCAGGCCAGCATTTCCAATATAGGCAACACCTCCATGGATGCAGCAAACTGGGTGTTGGCATTCGATGACGGAACCATGGGGGTTTCGATGATTGGCCGAAGTACGGAAGGCGAAAAAACCATGTTGGACGCGCTATTTCCCGCCGTCCGGGCAATGCAGGAAAAATTAGAAGAAGGTCAAAGCCTGCCCGAAATTTTTCTTGCTGGTGCAGAAGCTGCCGAAAATGGTGTGGAATTTACCAAAACCATTTCCGCCAATAAAGGCAGAGCTGCCTATATTGGACAGCGCAGTATCGGCCATCAGGACCCCGGTGCCACCACCGTCATGCTGATGCTGCAGGCCCTGCACAAAACAGCCATAGAAATGAATGTTGAATAAACTTTCCCATAAGGGCCGGTCATTTTGATTTGGCCCTTATTTCAATGCTATAATGAAAACAAAAGAATTTAAGATTTAAGGAGTTTTTAAGCAATGAAAAAAATCTTATTCGTCTGCCATGGCAGTATACTAACTTGAACTCTTGAATCCCTAATATTACTGGCCTCCAGCCCCAAAGACAGTCGGATTTACAACTTTTTTACAACTTTTTGTGAATTAGTTATGGAAGGGCCTCAGCGATGACCTATGTGCCAGTTGTGCCGACTGTTCCATTTTTTTGTTTCTAGGTATCTGTAAAACAGCCCGGTATCCTAAAATTCTGTTACAATCCTTGGGGCAATGCTACGGGGGGGAGAAAAATCGTTAAGGCTCTCCCCCTCTGACGATAGGTATTCACGCCTGAAAAAAGAAAACGGGGAGAGCCTTAACGATTTGGCTCTCCCCGTTTTCAGTGTTTTAGCGTGAACATTATCATCAGCCGGAACGATTAGCCGCCAGGCTAAATCGTTCCGGCTGATGATTTTTACATGGTTAATTATGCGCTTTTCCCAGTAGCAGCAAATCCGGTAGCCTCAACTTTTGATAACATAGCAGGCTCTGTATCTACATCATCAAAGCCCACCGTACAACTAAGCTTTTTGATTTGCTCTGATAACCCAGCTACCAGTGACATTTCTTCGTCCGTCAATTTTCTCTCCATCTGAAAACAGGCCTTAGCATAGACGATACCGCCTTTGTTTGTTGCCTTGACCAATGTGAACTTTGTAACAACCTCACTACTTTTGTGTCCCCTCGTTAATAGCCTCATTAAGTACCGGCTCAATTCTTTCAAGGAACCAGTCGGCAAAGATAGAATCACAGGGAACATTTCACCTTCCCGTAACAGATAAAGTCTATGTCGCTCTTTGCAGGCTTTAGAGCCATTGTCCCCAGAGTTGTATTCATTATAGATACAGCTTTTACAATCACCGCCAGGATTACCAAATCCTTTAACTGCATCAAGGCTTCCACAATCTGGAGGATTTGCTGCACCATTAAACTTCTGACTGAAATATGCCCTTATAGGGTGATGATGCAGGATAACTGCCGAAAACTCCTTAGCAAATTCAGGCTCTTCAGGATTATCAGCCGGCAACTGATAAAGGGTCGTTTCTCCAGACGGCATCTTAATCCGTTCAAAGAAAGTGTTCAAACCATCCATTTCTTCTGCGATTGCTGCCTTGAAATCAAAATCCCGCAATGTCAAATAACCTGTATCTTCAACACTTACGATGTCCTTGCTGTTTTTTGTCGTTTTTGCCATCATCTTTACCTCCGCATTTTGTCATTTAAAAATCACAACCATTACACTGCATGCCCTGCTTGTAACAGTTCTGCTATAGCTGCTGCATGTGGGCACTTCTCCCTCACCTCGCAGTATTCCAGGCACTTTTTGCCCTTCCATGTTTCTTTTAGCGAACATGGCGGAGGAAGCGTCTTAGTGCGCAAGGCTGTCTTGAGCATCGAAGCCTTCTTCCCGAAATATCTCAGAAGCCACCTGTCACTGATTTTGTTTATGGGAATAATGTAAACCGGCTTGTCGATGCCCCGCTCCGCTGCTGTCCGTAAGCTTGAATCCCGACACAACGCTTGGATAAACATTTTCTTGACCTCAAAACCAGACTGCTCCAGTAACAACCGATAGTAGTTCAGCTGAACTGCCCAATCCCAGACATGACGTACACCGTCATAACGAAATTCCTTACGAGTTTTGAGCTGCCCTTTTTTTGCCCCACTCTTGTAGAAATCGCCTGTGGGTACATCCACCTTGTAAATTCCCAATGCCTTGGCCAGCTTGTAAGAGCTGGTAACTTTCAAGTCGCCCAGCACGCCTTCTTCTTCGTCAATGATTTTGCCGTACAGGTCAAACTTCCCACTGGTAATCTTATCCTGCAGGCGTATTTCCCCCAGAATATCCCCGTAGGTATTGTTCTCGTGAATAGTGTGAACCGCCTGCCCGTGTAGGGAATACAGTTCATCCTGTGGGTTTACCGCATAACTTGTTTTCTTCTTCAGATAGGCTTCTCTTACGCCGGATATCAGTTCTGTTACTGTTGCACCCTTAAGCCCTCGGTCAAGAGATTCTGCCACAGCTCGCAATGTCGGTAAAAACATGCATCGCTCCTTTTGTGGGCAGGCAGCCAAGCAGCGCTTGATGGTTATGCGCCGTCCATTCGGGCAGATAAACTTTGTAGCTGGCATTTTTCTACACCTCCTGCCAAAAACTTTCATTAACATAGCGGCACTGCAGAAGCCACTGTGTCAGATTTCTGTTCTGGCCATGCAGATGTGACTGTCTGGCCTGTTCTTGATTTATTATAGGTGCCATCATCAGATGCGGCTTGGGGAATCTCACCAGTTGTCCAGCCGCGTTCATGTACATCACTCCCTCTGACCTTACGTTTTCTACTTATACGATACGGCACGCCAAAAGCATTCTCGTAAAGGGCCTGTAAAATCACATTACCGTAGGCCATGCGGTATTCCTCGATTTCTTCCGGGAAATAATAATCCAGCAGAATATTGTATAGTTCCGCATATTTCCCTGGAACATCAGTCGGAACATAACCATCCAGCGTTTCTCCAATAAATTCATAGCGAGGAAAATCTTCGCCCGCTGCATCTTGGATGATTTCCCCCACTTTGGCAATTACAGTTTCCAACTGGCTGCGGTCAATGTACTCGTGCTGGGTATGGGCATGATAATAACCTGCTGACAGATTAACAGCAGCCAAGCCCAGCGCTGGAGCCAGCACGGAAATATCACTGAAGGAACCAATAGCCGTTTGAAATCCCTTACCGGAAATGTAATTTTCAAAAGCCTCATTGGCGCAGTCATAATAGACAGCATCACGACTTCCTTTTCGGTCAAGCTCTACCATGCACTTAATTTGACCAAGTTCCTGTGGTAATTTCTTCTTCGCATAACTTTCCGTAAAGGATCTTGCACCGCCAGCGCCAGTTTCTTCATCACAGGTAAAGAGCATCCATGGCTTTTTATTGGCCTGCTCGTATGCCTTAACCAAGGCATATACGCCGCACCTGTCATCACCGCCTATGCCCTGCGGGGACATCAAAATATTGCCATCTTCGCTATAGCAGATATTTTTCACCTTTTCCCGGTGCACTGTATCCAGATGGGCCACGAGCAATATCGGCATTTCACCCTTGACCAACAGGTATTTCCCTTCACAGGCAACATTATTATCGGCGAAAAGCCTTTGCAGGTGATAGAATAACTGCCTTTGTGATAACCGGATAATCTCTTCCAGCGTCATCATGCGACCATCTCCTTATCTGCCTTATCTTCTGTAGCATTATTTTTCCTGCGTTCCAGGCAATGGTTACAAATCCGCTCTCCATCATCTGCTGTAATAACTTCATCCTTCGGGTAATACTCCCCACACTCGGAGCAATAAGCGTAATACCGATCTCGGCAATTTGCACAAACATATATTTCGATACCTTCGCTGTTATAGACCGGGTAGGTATCATCATAGAACTCATCGCAGGAATCACAACGGGATGAGTCATCATCAACCTCGTCCCCACAATCTTCGCAGTAAAGATGGTTGCCGATTTCATTGCCACAGCAAATACACAACCCATAGGTACCAATATAGAAAGGTTCGTAGCTATCAGCCATGTCCTGCCGAATACTGATTTTTGCTCCAAAGTTTTGATACATCCAATCCGGATAGCCACCAAAACCTGAACCGGCACTAATTGTGCAGTGCGTGTTATTAAAGTAATTGTAAGTCTGCCAAAGATTCGGAACCTGCTCCAACTGAGATATTTCCCGCTGCACCAAATCCCGATAAATCTTCGATTCAGTCTGCACCCCGTAAGTTCCACCAACCGTTTTATACAGACGGCTTTGCAATAGTAGTCCATTTCCTGGCTTATAGGCAAAGATCTGCCGCATGGTTTTGCGGTTGTTCAGCGTTTCTGGAATACTGGGGTCTGCTGCCACAAAGGCAATAAAGCTGTAATTATCCCGCGCATAGCCAGAACAACCATTATTATATGAGTAGCTTACGCTATTTAGCGAATGACAACTTGTCAGGGTGCAACCACGTTTATCATCCTTGGGGTTGCTCATGGTCAGAAAATGTGCCGGATTCAGTGAGACAAAGAACTTGAAGTCAATTTTCTTGGCTGACAACTCATCAGCAAACTGGGCGTAAAGCCGCTGAAAGTCACTGCCCGCAGTATCATCCGAAACTCCCAATTCATCACAAAGTGCCCTAAAAATGCGGCTCCGCTTCTTATGGGACGCATAGGCTTTTGGTGCTAAGGTCTGGATAGCCCTTACATATGCCCCCTTCTCCCCCTTGGGAATGGCAAAGAAATTTATAGCCTGATTCAGCAGCCCCCGTTTCTCCTTATCACAAGCTTCATAGGCTGGAGCCAGTATATCACTCGCCAGTTTTCTGATACGTTCATAATCCGGGTTATGTGTACGGGTACCGTTGATAACCAAGGCATCCAGTTCTTCATTCCATACTGGTGATGTACGGAAAAGCTGGCGCAGCTCCATCTTGGCATAGGCATTATCCCGTGCCAGCCTATTCACAAAATCATCGGTAATATCGTCCAAAACCTCTGTACTGCTGGTATGTGCCCGATAATCATCCAGTGCCTGCCATATATTCTGCTTATTTTTCTCAATTTTTTCTTCAATGTTCATTTATCTTCATCCTCCTGTAGTATCGTTGTAAAGTCCCATGAAAAATGGGCATGACCTAAGCCATGCCCGAACCAAAATCTCTATTCATCTTTTTCCTTATCGCTTTCAGAAAGCTTATCTGCTCCCCAACGAAGCAAAATCCCCAACGCTTCCAGCCCCAAAGTATACAGAATATCATTATTTTTCATGATGCCAGCTCCTTTCTAAGCGGTGTCACCTTGCCTGCGGGAAGCGCTATCGGTGCTGCACCTTTTACCGGCAAGGCAAGGATTTCTCCGCCAATACGCTCCAACTCGGTTGCGCGCTCATAATCTGCAGCATTTTGTGATGCAGCCGTAACTGCATTGAGAAGACCATAACGACTATTATCACCACTGATGAACAGTTGCCGGAAGATATCCCCCTGTTCATTTTCGGTCAGATTGAATCGATCCGCCAAAAGCTCTACTTCCTGCATCGGCTGATGATCCAGCGGAATATTCATCGCTTCCTGCATCTTCCCCACCGTCAGCATAAATTTACTTTCATCAACAGCACAGCGGACGGTATCGGCCACCTTCATGAAGAAAGCCTTATCATCCTGCGCCAAAGTTTCATCACTGTAAAGCTCATAGGCCGTATCCGTATCATAATTTTCTACCTGCCTGCCCACATGGCGTTTCTTTTGGCTGAAATCTTTGCAAATCATGCCGTTCTTACAGACCAGCCGATAAATCATTGGCTCGATTGTCAGATGACCTAAACCGACCTCACTGTTGGAAATGACAAAACCTGCCTGCACTGCATCACCGACAGCCACCTCTGCTTTCATCCGCCGATTGATGACCTTCAGGTACAAATGCGCATCCGTAATTTCACAGGACTCAATTACGGCCCCCTTCATATCCTTAATGATCGGCAACACTGCGGCGCAAAGTTCCAGATTATCCAAACGCCGATATCTGTCTGACAGAAAAGCCCGTACATTACCATCCATAATGCGCAACATGCGCCTGTCTCTGGTCTGCTGCAACCAGTTGTTGACATTGGCATCCAGTAAAGCCGGTGCTTCTTTTTGCATACGCTGATAATATTTCAGCGGTATCCCTAGCCGGGTAGAAATCTGTTGGTGAGCTAATGGATTTACCCCAAACTCGAGCATTTTTTCGCCCATATTCAAGGCCAGCTTCGAATCCCCTTCCTCTGTTCTGAATGACAGGCTACGGCTATCCGCTACATAATCCTGCCTGACACTACGCTGTTTTTGAAGTTCCAGCCCTAATTCTTGTAATGTTCTGCCTGTTTTCACGTTGATTACCTCCTCAATTTTCCGCATAAGAAAAAACACAGGCAATATTACCTGTGCTGACTTCATGGATATAATATGCAGTTGAAAACTGTTATTTTGGCACATTAGGTATGACTAGCCATGGTGGTGGACTCATACTGATTATCCCCCCCAAGCGTGCTAGCATCATTTGCTCTTCAGACAGGCTGAGCGACTTAACTGGCTCCGCATTAACCACAGCTCCAGATTGTTTTTTATACTTACTATGTTTGGTATGCTTTTTCTTTATGGCCATGACCAACCCTCCACTTCTTACCTGCATTACTTCAATATCATGATGCATTCAATAGCATTCTGCTTTTGCAAGCCAATATTAGTATCTGTCTGTACTAGATTTTTGCCATATCGGCTTCATCATCAAGGATAACAAAGTTTTCGATATTATAATCATAGGCATTATCAGTCAACCATTGACGAATTTCATCACCTCGGCATGAACCGGACAGTTCTGGAGTACAATCCATAAGCTCCAGTCCATATTCCCTAAATCGTGCCAGCAGATTTTTACTGGCAGGCGTAAAGCCTATCCGCCACGAGGAAGAAAGGACAAGTTTAGCCCCTATTTCCTGTACGATGCGCTGCAAAAGTTTCAAATGCGAATCTGTCCTTAGCCTTATCGAATAGCCATCCTGTGCAGAATTCAGCACACCATCCACATCTAAGAAGATTACTTTCAACTGCTGCCACCTCCTGCTATCACTCATTAAGCACTTTTACTAAGGCATTTGCGACCTCTTTCTTCAAATCGCCATTTCTAAAACACAGTTCTCCGTATTCCAGCGCGTATATTGAATCCTTCGACTTGGCAGCCTTCCTATAGCTGTTATAGGCTTCCTGTTTTCTTTCGCCCCAACGCCCGTAGCCGTAGTAACAAATATTCCCTTTGGTAAAGGCTGCCCAGCCGTCACCGGCTTCTATTGCTTCATTGAGCCACCTAATCTCCTTTTTCAGTTTAACATCGTGATTCTTTTTTGCCATCTCAGCAAAGGCACCCTCTATATACTCGCGCCCCAAACGGCCTATCATTTCCAAACCGCTATCCTGCACCGTCTTATCCAGCCATGCCTTGTATTTTTCTGCTAATTCCCCAGCCCATGTGTGCCTAGCCATTTGGAAATATTCACGTACCTTTTCCCTGTCACGTACACAAAGGCGGCCTACTTCATAGGCTTCTGCCAGAAAGAACATCGCCTCCACATCACCATTAGCAGCCAGCTGTTCTTTACCCCTTATGATTTCCTCATAATGCCGTATCTGCTCCATTTTCCCATATAATAAGCCACACTTCTCCCGATAATAAATACACATCCGCTCTACCCAATCAGCAGTAATATCTTTTATAGTCTCAGAAGTAAAGCAAACATTGATCGTACCATCTTCCCAATAATAATTTCTTCTATTTTTCTCTTCCCACTCTGGAAGGCTCTTTTCCAGGTCTTTAATGCCCTGCTCATTACAGCCTCTCATCACCAGAACCAGTTCACGCTCCAATAAGGGATTATTTTCAGCTCGTCTTAACACATCTTCATCCAAATTATATTCCGTACGAATATCTGCAAACCTTTGCATACATTGACTCAGGAATTCTTCTTCATCAAATTCTATATATTTTTTGTTATAGAGCCATTCTGCAATAATTTTTATTACTTTTTCCGCATTTTCTCCCTTCGCACATATATCCAGCTTGGTTCCGTGATCCCATTTCAGTTGTGTAAATGCCGATTCAGAATTTTTACGTCTTTTATTGTTACGATATACATAAGCCGTTGTCCTGGCACAATTATCCTCATATATAACTTCCGGCCTGTGTTGATCTACCACCACATCATAATTTTTCAACCGATAGGCTATCCCGGCTTTATACAAACAACCTTTCTCCATATCTCCATCCCCTTTACAATTCATAAGCTAACATATTTACGAACTACATATTCCTTCACAATTATATCGTACACCTCACGCGTATAACCATTATCCAATATCATTTCCAGTATATCACTTGGTAAATCATTAAAATCACATCTTATAATGCGCGTTAAATCATCTAACCATATAGCAGATTTATTTATTGAATAATTGATAAGGTGCTTTGCCGCAATCTCTTCGCTTCTTTTTTCTATCATCCATGATACAATCATTTTTAACCAATGCCATTTTTTATAATCGATTGAGAAAATCACCTCCCTATCATCCTTAATCCTTCCATCTAACAACGCATCTATTTCAGCTTGTGTAATCATATCTCCATAACTATCACAAGTATCTTCTTCCATAGCAGCATCCTTTTCAATGTGTTCTCCGGCACACAATACTGGCATGCTCGCAAAATCATTCATTTCCAGCGATGTTAAATCCCATTTTCCTTTCCTCCTATGCCGATGCATTAGCAAACTTCTTGTCCTTGTAAGTGCTTTTCATGGCCTGCAAAGAATCCTTCATCGTTTCTGATATGGGATGCGTGCGCTTGATGGCGGCGAGCAGTTCTGCCGTATCCAAATGGTCTTTTTTCGCTACAAAAGCTTCTTCAATGGCATCACGCACAACGCCCTCAATGTCAGCACCACAGAAGCCATCCGTTTCACGTACCACCTGCTGTAAATCAATTTGTGATAAATCATCTTTCCGACGCTTCTTAATATGAATTTCCAATATCTTTTTACGTTCTTCAGCTTTCGGCATATCCACATAAAAGATTTCATCAAAACGACCTTTGCGCATAAGTTCCGGTGGCAGTTTAGAAATATCATTCGCAGTCGCTACCACAAAGGCCATACTATCCTTTTCCTGCATCCATGTAAGGAAATTACCGAACAGACGGGTTGCTACTTCTGAGCCGCTCCCCCCTGACTGAATACCGGCAAAAGCTTTCTCCAATTCATCTATCCAAAGAATGCAAGGAGCACTAGCCTCTGTAAGCTCAATCGCTCTCCGCATATTACCTTCAGACTCCCCTACATATTTCCCCATCAGTCTTCCCATATCCATACGCAAGAGCGGCAAACCAAATGTAGCAGATGCCGCCTTGGCAGCCAAAGACTTGCCACATCCCGGCATACCAGCAATAAGGACACCTTTCGGAATATCCACGCCCCATTGTTCTGCCTCATAATATTGGCTATAAACAGCCGCCTTCTTTTTCAGCCAGCCTTTAAGACGCTCCAATCCACCAATATCATCTAATGTTTCTTTGACATTTATCATTTCCAATATGCCGGATTTTTTTATCATCTGCTGTTTTTCTTTGCGGATAATTGACATACCACTCATATCCAGACGACCATGTTTAGACACCACCAAAGAAAGTATGCTGTCTATTTCTGTTTTGGTCAGACCTCTCAACGCAGTCACCAATGTTTTCATAAAATCATCCACAAAATCCTCAGGCTTTTGTCTTGTATTTTTTTTGCAGAATTCCATTATGCATTCTTTTATTCCCTCGTTATCCATCGCATGTCTGCTAACCAGCGTTACATAAAGTTCCAACTCACGGGGAATACGTTGCAAAGGAGATAGAATAATGATATTACAGTCATTCAACTTCTCTGATACAATATCCTCTGCAATATGTCGTAAATACGAAACAACCTCCGGCCGTTCCAACTGACTACCAATATCTTCTATAATGAACAACTTATTTTCTAAATCGTCTCTGATATTTTCCAGCGTTGTCAGTAAATCTCGTCCCATATTCGTTGGCATAGAAATCCCCGGTATATGCATACCACCATACAAGCTCCAGCTAGCATAATCCATACGCTTTTCGTTTGCAATTTCCTCTACCAACGTACGGTACATACCAATTTCCAATGTATCTACATAAATTATGGGCATACAAGCATCAATATAATGAGATATTTCTTTTTTTATTTCTTCCTGAGCATGCATACTATCGCCTCCAACAAATTTCAATTTAATACAATTTCATATTTATAATAGAACGATTAGTCATTGATATTCATATTTTACTTAAACCAAGAAAACACCTTTACTGCTGTTCCCAAAACAGGATTAATTTTAGATACATTATCTGCTACATTCTTAGCTCCTGTAATTATTATTTTATTATATTCCTGCCTTGCTTCACTATGACCGTATTCTGCTGCCTTATTAAACCAAAAGCATGCCCTTTCCATATTATATTCTACTTCATACAAATACTTTCCTAACCAATACATTCCAGAAGGATTATCTTTATTCGCTGCTGCCACAAATGATTCTTTAGCTTTTGAAAGCTTATTATTCTTCCAGTAAATGCATCCCCTACGAACAAAACCTGTAGTTTCACCAGATTTAGCTGCCTTTTCATACCATTCTAATGCTTTAACGTAATTATGTTCTTTTGATTCATAATACTCACCAAACTCGAACATAGCTTCAGGACTACCATACTTAACAGCTTCGTTTAATAGCGTCAGATATTTTAAAGTATCTTTACCCTTTACTTCTTTAGCTTTAGAAAACATATTTTCAGCCATTTCCATAACATCAGCTAAGTCTTCATCTTGATTTCCTTTTTCCTCCCTTATATTCTCATTACATAATTTCATATATTCCTCATCGAAACGAACATTTACAAACTGAATATTTCTTTCTGAAAAATCTACCTTCTTATTACTTTTTATTATGCCTACAACATCACCGACACCTATATATTTAATATTTTCAGCTATAATTGGTAAAACAAATTTATCGCCACATAGATAAATTTCAGATTTACCTTCATTTATCATTGCGACTAATTCATCTTGATTAGTTGCAACACTGTCAACCTTTCCCAATATCACATCATCAGCAGTGTATTGCTTTATATAATCTAATTTCCTCTGTACTTTTTCATCTTTTATATTTGCAGCATGACCAACAGTGTTGCTATCCACTTGGAAAACGGCGCATAGTTTTTCTTTAAAATTTTTATCATCATAATGAATTTGATCTAACGCTTCAGCTTCTTTCTCATAATAACGATCACGTAACCATTTTTGCAATTGACCATCATAAAAGTATTCTATAATCTTGCCATAGTCAAAATACACCGTTATCTCATCAATATTGTTACGAACCTCATGTCCATCCTTTAGGTACAAAGCAAATTTTCTTGCCATACGTCCCATCCCTTCTCTTTTTTAGATCGCTAATGCTTCCTTCATTTGTCTTAGTGCCTCTTTGGCCCGTTCCATAATTTTTCCAGCTGCATTATAAGCACTTTCCGCAAATTCAGTCACTCTTGGCTGTATTTTCTTAAAGCCCTCATGTATCATCTGACTAACTTTCTGATTAGCTGACTGAGTAATTGATTCACTCACTGCCACACCTACCACTGGGCCAATTACAGGGATAGCCATAAGGAACTTCGATGCTACACCATTTACACACAAATCTCCAATAGCTACTGATGATACGCGTCCCATGCGTTCCACTGCCTGCGCAACATTCATTTTCCCTGTGTAAACCCAGCCTGCCGTCCGTACACTTTCCATTCCCCAGCAGGCAATGGTATTAATTACACACAAAGGAGTTTTCTTGGTCAAAAATGGAATCCAGCCTTTATTGCAAGCCCCTTTCAAAGCAGCTGCTGCAACCGCTTTTAAGCCTATATCTATTTCCGAGCCCGTTGCTTCCTCAAAAATATTGATATGTTCTGCCAGCGATTTCCCATCATTTTTCACCCGTTCTATAGTTGATGACACTGCACCACCACCAAGTCCAGCCAACACCACCTGCTCTACCAGCTTGTTCATCAATTCTTTTAGCGCAAATTTATTCCAATCGACCTTTTTCCCTTCAACTCTTCCTTGTGTCTCCTGAATACTGATAGTTCCTGTTTCAGAATGTAATCCCTGATGTACCGAAGCATTCCCCATAGCCAAAGCTTCGTTGACTGCAGAAAGATATACACCACGCGCCTGTTCCCCCTCTACTGTCACTTCATTCAACCTGGTTTTTAACCATTCTTCCTTGCTCCTTCCTGCAGCACATACTTCATCTATTTGTCTCAGGTTATCATTAAAGCTGGTAATGTCAGACATTATACTATTGGCAATTTCACTAGCGCCTGTTTCTACAAACTCCCCTATATTATCTACCAGCCATTCCCCAGTAGTCTGTTCTGCTGGCTTTGACAACCAAGATGCCAACATATCTTTTGTCAAGGAAAATAAACCCTCTTTTTCTTGCTGACCAAAACCTTCTAAATTAACATTCATAGCCTTAACCTCCTCAATTATTTACTACCTTATATCATTGCAATTATCTCTATGCACAAAAGGCATAACGGACAAAAGCCTGTTATGCCTTAATCTATGCGCTCTTCTCCTTAATAACGCCATCACGTATCAAATTTGCGATTTACTGTCCACGAATGCGGCTTTCCATTTCCTTTCCGTGGGCATTTTCCTGGCTGTGGTTTCCCCATCGATACAAATCTAATTTCTTTTTTACCACATTGACTGCACATGTACTCGATTCTTTTTGTTGCCATCAATAGCCCCTCCTAATATTTATTATTTTCTGATATTTAATTTTGACAAAAAAGCGATGTTGATACCAGAATTCTCAGCATCGCATATTTTAAAATGATGGTTCTTCTTTTGTAATCAAATTATCAAAAGGTATTTTTTCGACCGCCGATTCTGTTTTACAAGAAGAGCTCTCTTCCTGTTTCTCCAGTCTTTTATCCGTCGGTCTATGTAACGCTGCGTTGCTTAGGTAGTCTAAATAATGCTGACAAGGATTCTCTGACATCAATACACAAACTGGCACACCTAATGCTCTGGCAATGTTAATCATAGCTGTACAGGTAATTCCTTTATGTAGATTTGCTCTTTCTATCTGGCTGATATATGGGCCACTGACGTTAGAGGATTCTGCCAGTTCTTCCTGCGTCATGTGCTGTAAAACGCGAAATCGATATACATTATCGCCAATTGTCCTATAGCTCTGTTCCAGTTCCTGCAAGATGTCTCACCTCCCGTTTACAATTACTAAGAATATTGTGGCAAATATACACACAAAAGTCCAGCCACCCAGGGTTTAGTTTATTTACCGTGGGTAAAGTAATAAGCTAAGTCAACTTATTTTATATGCACAACTCCCTATTTTACACATATATAGTATATGAACCAGCAATAAGATTTTTTCATCACGCAAAAGACCGCATCAGTGCGATGCGGTCTACAACCTCAATAATCAAAGTTAAGCTTAATAAAACTAACATAATAATAAATAACTATGAAAAGAGGTATTTATTATTATGAAAATCGAAAAAAATATACTAACTGTGTCCGAAGCAGCCTGCGTTCTTTCCTGCAGCACCCATGTCATCTACCATCTAATCCACACCAACGCTCTTGGGGCCTATAAGGACGCTAAAGGGCACCCTTGGCGCATACCGGAATCCTGCATCAAAGATTATGTTGCCACTCGCATGAGCAACACTGTTTCTTTGAATTGATGCTGATTTCCCTAGTCCTTTTCTTAATTAACCTTGCTTCAATAATCATTATCTTATCATACAAAATTTAGGAGGCGGAAAATCGTGGAAAACACCAGCGAATCCCTAGTAACCGTAGAAGAGCTCTGCGAGGAGCTGATGATAGGCCGTAATGCTGCATACAGCTTGCTAGCCTCGAATCAGATAAAAGGATTTCGGATAGGCCGGATTTGGAAAATACCTCGTGAAAGTATCTGCCAGTATATTAAAGATAAAAGTAAATTGTGAAGGCAGCGAATTAGTTTACTCCATCAACTGAAATTACAGTTGCCTTAGTTAAATATAGGCATATAATCTATTATATTGTAACGATAATAATACTATGTTTAGGAAGTGGCATAATGCCACTTCTTACTTTCTATGCGACTGCTATTAAGATAAGTGCTCAAACGTTCGATAAATACCTATAAGGAATAGTTTCGTGTCAAATGTGCTGACTGTGTCAAAAAAATTAATTTGTTTGAAAAACAACTGTAATCATAATGATATTACCAATTGGTATCCTGCATAAAGTAATATATTTTAAAATTACAGTTTTATTAAGGAGTGTGTCCACATGAGACAGTTTATAACATCAAATCTCGTAGCAAGTGAAATGATGATTCCTAATATGTTTACTAAGGAACAAGTTTTTGCTATGTGCGAAGAACTTCAACAGTTAAGTTTTTATAGCAAAGCGATATCTAATGTTGAAGAAAACTATAAAGATAGTATTGAGGTCGATAATGAATCATATAACGAAAAATTGTTTTTAAGCATAAAGGAACTACTAGTAAAAATTGGTGAAGACTCTTTAAAAGACCACGTAATAACTCAAATTTATTATAACACATTAAAGCTAAAAGAATCTCCCAAAGACACCATACACGCATTAAACACAATATACCCTGTAATGAAGAACTGGAAATCAAGAAATATCACGGTTCTTATTAGTTATTATGAAATCATTTTAAACAAATTCCAATCATTAGAACACGTATTACCTAAATACCTATATCACGATATAATAAAAAAAGGATTATCAAAAATCATAGATGATATGCGATATACGGAAAAAGATATAGTAAATAAAAAAGATTTTCCTACCGATCATATATTATTGTTATATCCAGAAGGTTTTGTTAGCGTTGATTATTACCAAAGATTACAGAACATCAAAGCAAAAAATCCTGTATTTGAGTTCCTCGCGTTAATCAATCCAGCTAGATATAGAGCTCCTCGTATTAATGATTACACAGATGCAACATTATCTAAGGAATTACTAGTGAGAAAATTCATCAAGGAAGAAAAATATATATATAAAGATGGGAATATATCCTTACCTAATGATAGCAACGAAGATACTTTCATCGATACTGAAAACTCTATATATGAAGATTTTTATGCTTATTGTGCTAGTGAAGCAAATGAGTATAAGATTAGTAAAAACACAAAAAAGCTGCTAGACCAAATGCGAAAAGAGATTGCGAATACAACTCTCAACGCAAAACAAACATTCAAAATCGAACTAAATAATCATCGATATAAAAAGGATTATATATTAGCAAAATTGATACTACACGAACACTCAAGACTTATTATCGGCAAAAACAAAAGCAATATTTTCCATCTACTCGAATATCCATCTTACGAAAATAGCATCAGTGGTTTAATTGCCAACAATACTCAAAATTGCAAATTGATATTTCACTTCAAAAATGCTCTATTAAAATCCAGTTTGCAAAACAGCAACATTCATAACACCATAATAAAAATAGACGAGCTCATTCCATTACCATACCTTAATTACATAAAAAGTATAGAACGGATAAAGAACATTTTTAAGTTTGATGGATTAACATTCAAATCCAGTCAAGATATGAACGATATACTATTCTCTTTATTAGACGAAAAAAGGCATGCAATACACAGTATGATTATGGAATTTTATAACAAATACACCTATACTAATACGAATGAAAATATAGGGCCTTTAGAATCCATTTATTTTAAATTAACAAAGCATGAATACGAAGGAATAATCAGAGATACGATATTAATATATAACAACATTGCGAAGTGCATCACAAAACTCCCCATTAAATCTGTGAAGTATCTTTTAGATAAGCAGCAAGAAATCGACGATGGCAATTATTCCATTGAAAATTTCGATTTTAAAAAAGATCTTCGCAAGCGTGCTAATGATATAGCTATGGTGATAGGAGCAAAAGACATAGATAAACGTAGCCAAGAAATATATCGATATGCAGATAGATACTATGATATATGGTCTACTTTGCTTGAATTATATCCCAAGAAGAAATGGGAGCAAGCCAATGATTCATATGCTGATTTTAGTACAATGGTAGCTTTAGTTCAAGTGGAGGAACTACTACGAAAAGGAAAAATGAAATTCGAGTACAAATATTCATATAAAGGTGATAAAGGAAAATTTGTATCATTCAGCAACCATAAATCAAATTATTTATGTATGATGGTCTCTAGATATATGTTAATGGAGCTAGTTTCTTGGCAAATTATATGTAATTTAGGTTTCTATAACAGTGTCAAAAAATCCTTTCATCTAATCAAAATGATAAGTAGACGATATAAAAAATTGTACCAAGAGCAGAATTTATCTTATTTTGTAGATGAGGCTGAGAGTTCATATGATGATGATATTTTATTTACAAATGCAGATATCGATAGGATTACAAATGTATTACGAGAATATTGTGCAGATATATATAATAAAAATCACTCAACTAGATGATGGCCAAACGGACGTTTTCCAAATTAATGCATGAAAAGCCCATTTTTGCCCCTGTAACGTGTCTGTCTTGAATTTTGTTTAAACTTCCCGTTATGTAAAATAGAACATCTACGCCCTTTCTGTCGCAGACACGGCCATCAGCCACATAACTTACAAAATACATCCCCTTGTCAAAATGGCAACAAAGATCTCCGGAAAGCCTGTATGCGGTAGTATTTAGGGGAGCTATCCATGGCCATGTACGCAGCGAGGGGCATATTGTCAAGGAAATCGTCTATATTGCCATTGGCATTAAACTTGATTTGAAAAATATGTACCAGAGGTGCGGGGAGTTGAAAACGAGAGTGCCAACTTCTAGGCCAGCATCCTGAACCAGTATGCAGAACCATGCCATTCAGATATACACATCGCCTGCACTGACCTGTTGCTACACAGCCAGTAAGACAGCAACAGCGATACATACGCCAACTCTGTCCAGCTACACTGTAGCTCTTCTCCTACATTTTCCCCATCTGACGCAGCAAAGTGTCTCAACCAGCACCAATTTTATAGATTCTGTACAACCATATAAACATTTCTTTCATTAATATAATCAATTTCTGAGCCACCGATATACATCGGTGGTTTTTTTGTGCCCACCATATATAAATCTACCGCCTGCTTCTAATAGACGTCCTAGCCCCTAAATATACATCAAGAATTCTAACTGAAAATGTAATTTTACAAGATTGCCCAGTCATATCCTCCATTTTGTGCTTCGGTCAGTGTTAAAGTATAAACAAGCTGATCAGCAAGCAAACATTCTGCATATTTTTTTGAGGTGATGATTTTATGAAACAGGAAACCTTGGAAATGCTACTTCGAAATTTGAAGTCCACAGGGCATTACCATAATAACGGAAAAGGTATTTTGTACCGATACTTTCCAGAACAGGGCGTTTGGCTGGCTCAGGATGGGATATCTGGAAGAAGATATCTCGCCACGGACACCCAAGCTGTAAAACCCGACCTGCGCGTACGGGAACTGGACGTTCTGTACAGCGAACTTTGCGAAGATATCCGCTTCACTGAGGATAAACTCGCCGAAGAGGGCTGTACGCCGCTTATTGCAGTCAACAACGGCGTAGTCAACCTCGAAACAGGTGAACTACTAAAACATGACCCGCAGTTCTTCCTGCGCAACGCCCTAGACTTCAAATATTCGAAGGATGCGGCCAATTTGCCTCCAGAAAACGCCTGGCAGAAATTCGGCCAGACCTCATTGGGGATTAAGGGCGATGTAATGGCAGATGCTACCGGTCAATGGAAAAGCTTCACTGAGGCCTTTATCTATGCGCTCAGCCGTTTACCCAACAATAAGAAAATGATCATACTGTTGGGGCCGGCCAACAGTGGCAAGTCCGCTATCCTTGAAGTAATGGAACGTCTTGTCGGGGAATCAGCTTGGGTGCCTATGAGCTTTTCAGATATGTGCACCCGATTCCGGGGGAGCCTAATGGAGCGAATGCAGTTACTAACATGCGATGAAATGCCGAACGCTCCGCTTCGTAAGCTTGATGTAATCAAGCGAATAATTGGCGGCAACCCGGTTCTCATCGAGGGAAAGGGCGTCAATGCAAAAAAATACCGCCCCTGCGCTAAGATTGTTTTTGCTACCAATAATCTGCCCACCCTAGGGGAACCCGATGTCGGTGGCGGCTTCGCTGAACGATTGCATATTATCCCCTTTTCCCAACGGAGCAACGCCACAGATCCAAATCTAGCGGCAAATCTTTGGAATGACAGAGATGTATTCCTTTCCATTGCGGTGCATGCTATGCCGGATTTCATAAAAAGAGGATATTCCTTCAGCCAGGATAACAAAAGTGCTCGTCTCCTTGCTGAATTTAAGTCGAACGCCTTTTCCTTAGAAACGTTCCTTAACGACTGTTGCTGCCCTTCCGCCAACAATCGTTTGCCGCTGTCCGCCTTCTATGAAAAATACGTTGACTTTTGTAAAGACAACATGAGCACCGCTATCCCAAGAACGGAGTTAAAGGCGGCCCTAACCCAACTGGGGTATGTATGCAAACGAATGCGCGTAACAGATGCCGGGTATCCCAATGCCGTCCAGTGTGTGCTAGACCTGACTTTCCAAGGCGCTATCAGCGAAAGCAGCGCTAAGGGTGTCCCAGATAAACCGACGCACGCGGTCATACCGAAAGGAGATGCATGATGCCTACCATTTCGGTCAAAATCGACGAGGGCCTTTTGGCCCGAGTCGATTTGATAAGTCAGAAAAAACAGCTTAGCCGCTCTGAATGCATTCGGCAAGCCCTTACAACATACATTACTAATGACCAGCTTCAATATGAAAGTCTCCCACCGGAGCTAAACGAAAAAATTGACTTTCTCTTTATGCTCACGCTCAATGGGAGCCCTCATAAAGACTGGGAACTTATACAGAAGGAGGTTGAATCTCTTTGGACCAACATGCAATCATCAAATTCATTAATTACAGCGCCGCCACCCCTGGCCGAGCCAAGCGACTGTCCTTCTACCTGAAGCAGCTGCCCCGGACATCGCCAGAGTATGTCACCACCAACTATCTCTGTAAAGACAACAGTGAACACGGCTTGAACGTCATAGAAAACCGCTGGCACCCTAAGGGCAGCCGGATGTTCAAACAGGGCATCCTTTCCTTCGGTGCGACTTGCAAAGAACTCCCACCTGAAAAAGCCTTACGACTGACGCAGGAAATCTTGGGGTACTTCAGCTATTATCCTTGGCTAGCCGCAGTCCACACGAACAAGCCCGAGCATATTCATGCCCACTTTCTTTTAGGCATGACAAACGTCCACACAGGGCATAAATACTCGCAAAGTCCGCACGAGCTGCGTAACTTCAAGGATCATTATAATGCAATTGCCAGCAAAAATTCGTTGCCTCAGGTGAATTGGAAAGATGCGCCTGCCCCCCCTCTGCAGTGCCATTTTTCTGCGAACCCTGCTGACTATTTTGAATCCACGAACGAGGACGAAAATGATGAACTGGAGGAACCAATGCATTACGTTCCTCCGGCATTCAGCCCATCAAACAAAGCGATGCGCTTCGTAATGCATCCCATCGATAATCCTCTAGAAGTTGTGAATAATCAGTTTAAACAAGTTTTTGCCGAATTCTATATGCTTGGCTATACGAAAGGATGATTTAGTTATGGATCAGTTACAAAACTATGGTTTTAACACTCAGCAGTATGAGGTGTCTGACAGTATGCCCATAAGCAATCTAACCATTTGCTTAGATTTGGCCAAGGTCCTAGCGGCATACAACGAAGGAATGAAATCTGCCTTCTATATGGGACGACAAGCTAGAGCAGACGAACTCGGCATTGCGCTGCCCCAAAATCTACCTTCGCCCACGCAGTCTTCTCCCCTGTCTATTCTGCCTTCTTCCGCACCTGCCAAAGAATACTTAGGCGTTTTCGACCGCTACGCCTATGGCGTTTACGATGACCAAGGAAAGTTTAGCAATTCAGCTAGATTTTGGGACTCCGCTTCGCTGAACGTCCAAACTTTCGCCAGCTACGAGGATGCACTGGCTTATGCTTCTAATGGAGCTGCGGCATACCACCAAATCCCCATCGAAAGCCTTACTCCTTTAGCCCATAAGATTAATTGGCGGCAGCAAGCAAAAGGCGGTGATTGCTGATGAAGGTGGCAATAGCCCCCGAGAACAAGTTCTGCCTAACATTGGATGAGGCCGCAGCTTACTTCAATGTCGGTGTAAAACGACTTACTTACCTGCTGGATTCTCCAGAAGGCACTGACCTTACATTAATGGTCGGGGTAAAACGCCTTGTCAAGAAGAAGAAAATGGAAAACTTCCTGGACAAAGTGACAGCAATCTAGAACTTGAGGGCCTCAGCATGCTATAATATAGGTAGTGCTGAGGCTCTTCCTATACATGGAGGAGCGGTAAAAATGCCAAAAAGAAGAGACAATAAGAAGCGTATCCTTCGCAAAGGCGAAGGGCAGCGTAGTGATGGCCGGTACTACTTCAAGTACCAAGATGCTAAGGGTGATACCCATTTCGTTTACAGCTGGAAGTTAGAGCCATATGATATCCCACCTGTGGGCAAGGATGCAGAGCTGTCTCTGCGGGAAATGGAAAAACAGATAATTCGCAATGTCGAAGATGGTATCTTAGGCTATGACAGCCGGATTACAGTGCTGGAATTGGTAAGGCTTTATCTTCAGCAAAAGGTAGGTGTCCGTCATAACACGCAGACTGGCTACAATTTCGTTTTCAACATCCTAAAAAAAGAAGCCTTTGGTTCTATGCTGATAGGGCGTGTGAAGCAGTCCGATGCCAAGCGGTGGCTGATTAAGCTTCAGAGGGATGGTCGTGGCTATAGCACCATTCACTCGGTTAGAGGCGTTGTACGGCCAGCCTTTCAAATGGCTGTAGAAGACGACCTACTCAACAAGAATCCCTTTCAGTTTGAACTGGCTTCTGTAGTAGTAAATGATAGCGTTACCAGAAAGGCTATCAGCCGTGAGGAGCAACGTAAGTTCTTAAAGTTTGTAGCTGAAGACAAGCATTTCTCACGATACTATGACGGAATCTATATCCTCTTCTATACCGGACTTCGAATCTCTGAGTTTGTCGGTCTTACCATTGAGGATATAGATTTGAAAGCTAAAAAGCTGACCATTGACCATCAACTGCAGCGGACAAGAAAAATGCAGTATGTCATTGAAGCACCTAAGACAGAAGCTGGCAATAGGGTTATCCCTATCAGCGAAGATGTATGCAATGCCTTCAAGCGTATTATTGCCAATCGTCCTAAGCTTAAAGTAGAGCCGATGATTGATGGCAGAACTGGTTTTCTATATCTAGATAAGAATGGCCAGCCGATGGTGGCCTTGCACTGGGAACATTACTTCAAGCATATTAGACAGAAGTACAATTCCATCTACCGCGTGCCATTACCTTTGATTACCCCCCATGTGTGCCGCCATACTTATTGTAGCAATATGGCTCATTCTGGTATGAATCCTAAGACATTGCAATATTTGATGGGACACTCGGATATCAGTGTAACCCTTAACACTTATGCTCATACGAGCTTTGAGGTCGCTGAAGAAGAATTAAAAAAAGTGAATATAGCCAAGTTGTAATTCACCAAAAAAAGCCCTATTTTACAACTTTTCTACAACTTTTAACGGCGTAAATATGCGATTTTATGCAGATTTATGCCACCATCTAAAAAATCAAGAATGGCTGTGAAGCCTTATATATCAAGGAATCAAGGAGTTTTTAAGCAATGAAAAAAATCTTATTTGTATGCCATGGCAATATTTGCAGGTCAACAATGGCTGAATTTGTGATGAAGGAACTTGTTCGCCAGGCAGGGAAGGAACAGGATATTCTCATCGAATCAAAAGCCTGCCGCACCGATGAAATCGGCAGTGACACGCATCCCGGAACAAAAGCAGCCCTGCAGGCTCACAACATTCCCTTTGCCAAACGAAAAGCCCGCCAGATTCAGCGGGCTGATTATGATGCTTTTGACTATATCATCGCCATGGATGAGGAAAATATGCGCGATTTGCACCGTCTGACCGGTGGTGACCCGCAGGGCAAATGCCATCTGCTCCTGACCTTTGCCGGCGAAAATCGGGAAGTTGCTGACCCTTGGTATACAGGTAACTTTGAAGTCACCTATCGAGATGTCGACAAAGGCTGCCACGCACTGCTGAAGCAGCTTACAAGCGGCGGGCCGCAATGACCTCTCTCATCTTCTGCAGATTGGTATGGTACTGCTCTGGCATTTTCATAGCCAGACAGGTATAAAGGATATCGCCAATAGCCATATGCACCAGCCGTGAGGCAGCCGCTTCCGAACGGTAATGGACCTCCCGGCCCATGCCCACCAGAGCTATGTCCGCACTGCGGGCCAGCTCGGATTGCGCATAGCTGGTTATAGCAATGATTTTCACCCCATTTTGGCGAGCTATGCGCAAGGATTCCAAAATATCCTTATTAGCACCCGTATGGGATACGGCAATCACCACATCGCGGGCATCCAGCAACGCGGCTGAAGTCACCTGCATATGCACATCATTGAAAGCCTGTACGGCCATGCCAAAACGCAAAAGGCGCGTTTCCATGTCCTGACAGACCGTGGCTGAATTACCAAAACCATAGATGGCCACCCGGCGGGCTGACTGTAAAAGATCCACCGCTGCTGCAATCAGGGAAAAATCCAAAATCTTCAATGTATCTTGCAGACCGTCTGTGATATTACGGAAAATCTTCCCCGCCACAGCTGCCTCATCATCCGTCTTGTGAATATCCTGATAGGACTGTTCACCAGCCGCCGATAGTTCCGTGGCCAATGCAATCTTCAATCCCTGCAGACCGCTGAATCCCAACTTCTTACAAAAGCGGGAAATCGTAATTTCCGAGTTGGCGGTGTTTTTGGCAATTTCCGCCACTGTCTGCCCCATAATCTCATCCTTATGGCCGGTTATATAATCGGCTATTTTTTTTTCCGATTTTGTCAAATCCTCATAAGCACTGCGTAAAATCGGTAAGACCTGATCCTTCATATTGGTTCCTCTTTTCTAACATCCTTCAGGGATATTATACATGATTTTTCCCTATGTAAAAAGCCTTCCCAATGAAACGGAAGGCTTTTTGTATAATGTCAGATTATCGCTTCGAGAACCAGAACCCCGGCCAGCCCCATCACGGAGATGATTGTCTCCAGCACGCACCAGGTACGCACGGTCTGCTTGACCGTCAAGCCGAAGAATTCCTTAAAGAGCCAAAACCCTGGATCATTCGGGGGACTGAAAATCAGGCTGCCAGCACCTGTAGCCAGCACCATAAGTTCGGGATTCACACCGGTCACGGCCACCACCGGTGCGGCGATGCCCCCTGCAGTCAGGGCAGCTACCGTTGCACTGCCGCAAGCCGTACGAATTACTGCTGCCACCGTCCACGCCAGCAACAGGGGAGATAACTGCGACTTGGCGGCAATCTCACCGATATAATTGCCTACGCCACTGTCGATAAGAATCTGTTTCAGCGCACCACCGCCGCCCACAATCAAGAGAATCATGGCAATGGTCAGTACAGCACTTTCACATATTTTCATGATTTCAGGAATGGACTTGCCCTGCCGCAGGCCAAAGGTGTAAATAGCCGTAGCCACTGCAATGGTCAACGCCATATCTGGCGTGCCTAAAAATGTCAGCCACTGATAGAACGACGAAGCGGGAGCCAATGTCAACTTGGCAATAGCCGAAGCTGCCATCAAGACCACGGGAACCATAGCTGTAAACACCGAAATGCCAAAGCCCGGCATTTCATTATCAGCAAACACTTTGCTGCTCTGCATGCCCTCAGGCACTTCCGGCTGAATATGCTTCGTGGTATTGGCAAAGACTGGGCCGGCCACGATGGCCGTAGGGATGGCAATGATGGCACCATAGAGCAGTGTCAAGCCAATGTCGGCATTGTAAATGATGGAAATGGCCGTAGGACCGGGATGCGGAGGTAAAAAGCCGTGGGTTACGGACAAAGCTGCTGCCATCGGAATGCCCACTTCCAGCAAGGGAATTTTCGCTGCCGTGGCAATGGTAAAGACCAGAGGAATCAGCAACACAAAGCCGATTTCATAGAACAACGCTATGCCGACAATGAAACCGGTCAAAGCTACAGCCCATTTGACCCAACGGCGGCCAAACACATCAATCAGCGTGGTGGCAATGCGCTGAGCACCGCCGCTTTCTGCCATGAGCTTGCCCAGCATGGCGCCGAAAGAAACAACAATAGCCAAGCCCCCCAAGGTTCCCCCCAGACCTTTTTCAATCACGGGGATAATCTGGCCCTCGGGCAGTCCCTCGGCATACCCGACCAGACCAGCAACCAGCAGCAAGGCCAAAAAACTGTTAAGCCTTACCTTCACAATCAGGAAAAACAAAAAGAGAATACCAACTGCCAAAATAATAAGCGGCATAATCATAGACCTCTCTTGTCAAAATTGAATGCGAATTTTAGAAATTTTTCTGCCATTCATGGTGGAACGAGCCTTCTTTATCGATACGCTTAAAGGTGTGTGCTCCAAAATAATCCCGCTGTGCCTGAATCAGATTAGCCCCTAACGGCGTACCACGCAGGGCATCAATATATTCCACCGCACAAGCCAGTGCCGGCACCGGAATCCCCAGTTGTACAGCACTGGCCACCGTCTGGCGCAGAGCCGCGAGATTTTCATTGACCTTACCTGCAAAGAACGTATCCTGCAACAGATTATCCAGCTGCGGACTCGCGGTAAAGGCTGCGGTGATTCGATTCAGGAAGTCTGCCTGAATGATGCAACCTGCCCGGAAAATCGCGGCAATCTGCCCCAAATCCAACTGCCATCCATAATGCACATCTGCGGAACGGTAAAGAGCAAACCCTTGTGCATAAGCAGCAATCTTGCCCAAGTACAGACTCTGCCGCACCATTTCCACAAAATCACCATCTATCTTAGTCTCTGCACAGGCAGGCTGAATGATTCTGCCCAGTTCCTGCCGCTCCGACAAAAGGTTAGACATCACCCGTGCATTGCAGGCCGCCGTAATTAGAGATATATTCACGCCCTGCCGCAAGGCCTCAATACTGGTCCAGCGGCCTGTGCCTTTCTGCCCGGCACTGTCCACAATCTTATCCAGCAACTGCCCGCCAGCATCGTCATCTTCAGCAAAGATATCTGCCGTAATGCCAATCAGGAAACTCCTGAGTTCTCCCTGATTCCACTGATGAACGATTTCGGCAATTTGCCTGTTGCTATAGCCCCCAGCATATTTCAATAGCAGATAAGCTTCGGCAATCAACTGCATATCTGCGTATTCAATGCCGTTATGCACCATCTTCACATAATGCCCAGCGCCATCCGGGCCGATATAACTGCAGCAGGGCTGTCCGTCTGCCTTAGCCGCTACAGCCTCATAAACCGGCCGCACAAATTCATAAGCTTCCTTATCTCCCCCAGGCATGATACATGGGCCTCTGCGGGCGCCATTTTCCCCGCCGGAAATTCCCACCCCAAAATAATGGATACCGGCCTGTTGTAGCTTTGTCTGCCGCCGCCGAGTATCCCCAAAGTAAGAATTACCTCCATCGAGAATAATATCCCCCGGCTCCAAAAGCGGCGTGAGCTGCTCAATCATGGAATCCACCGGTTCCCCTGCCATAATCAACAGCATAATGCGGCGAGGTTTCTGCAGTGAATCCACAAACTCCTGCAGATTGAAAAAACCATGCATATGCTTATGTGGATGCTCTCGCAACACTTTTTCTGTCAAATCCGGCGTGTAATTGTAACAAGCTACATCAAAACCGTGGTCAGCCATGTTGAGGGCCAGGTTACTGCCCATCACGGCCATCCCCACCATGCCGATATCCATTTTCTTTTCCATTATCCTGCCTCCTTATGCCTGCGCCTGTTGGAACGCTGCGATAGCCGCAAGTTCTGGCTGCAATTTCCAATACAACTGGTCATAAATCCGATAAAGTTCCTGATAAACTTTTACGTCGTCCTCATCTGGACGGATAATACGCTTGGGTTTAACCAATTCTTTAGTTGCACCGATACCTGCCAGTTCACGACTGGCAATAAAGCCCAGCACCGCCGCCCCAAAAGCTGCGCCTTCGCTGTTATCGGGTAAAATCAGTTCCTCATTGAGAACATTAGCCAGAATCTGCAGCCAAAGTTCTGACTTAGTGAAACTGCCGCTAACCCGGATATCCTTGATTTCCCCAAAATCCCGCAAGGCCAGCATTACCGCGTTCATGCTATAAGCAATGCCCTCCATACAGGCACGAATCATATGGGAACGGCTGTGATTCAGAGACAGTCCAAAAAACATCCCTCGAAGCTCCGAATTCCAATAAGGCGCGCGTTCTCCGGTAAAGCTCGGCAGCATAATGAGGCCTTCCGCTCCAGCCGCTACATGAGCTGCCTTCATGGTCATGAGATCATAACCATCTACATCGAGATTTTCCAGATGATGAGGCGTATAGTGGCAAACCTTATCCCGCACCCAACGCAGAATCATACCGCCATTATTGATAGCACCACCGGCTACCCACATATCGTCCACGAGATTATAGCACCATGTCCGCATCTTCTTATCCGTCAGCGGTTTTTCCGTCAGCATTCGCAGCGCACCACTAGTGCCGATTGTTGCACTGAGCTGCCCCGGCTGTACAGCCCCAATGCCCACATTGACCAACACGCCGTCTGTTGCACCAATAACCACTGGCAGGCCTGCAGGCAGCCCCATAGCTTGAGCTGCATCGTCCTGCAATTTCTCCATATGTATCGTGGAAACCACTGGCGGAAGCTGTGCCTTTTTTAGGCCCGCATAGTCAAGTATTTCATCATCCCAATCCATCTTCACTTCGTTGTATAAGCCACTGGTACTGGCCGCCGAGTGATCAATGAGCCATTTGCCTGTCAGCCCATAGAAGAGATAATCCTTCAACGAACCCACATAACGCATCTGATGAAACAAATCCGGATGATTCTTGCGCAGCCAGAGCACTTTAGCAAGCGGATAGGAGGCATGGATTGGACAGCCGGTTTTTTCATAAAAACGACAGCACAACGCTTCGTCTTTTTTCATCTCCCGCACGATTTCCGCACTGCGGCTGTCTGCCCAGGTCTGCATATCCATCAGCGGCTGATAGTTCGCGTCCAAGCCAGCAAAACTATGCATGACCGTACTCAACGAAATACCTGCCAGCTGACGGCTCTTGTATCTCAAGTCAGCTGCGGCCTTGCCAACTACCTCCTGCACTGCTGAAAAAATCTGCGCCGGATTTTCCTCAGCCCAATTCGGGTGCGGCGTAAGCAACGGATAAAAGGCTTCTGCTGCCGCTACCTTTCTGCCGGTAATATCATAGGCAATAGCACGAACCCCGGTGGTTCCCACATCAATGCCAATCCAAACGGATTCCTGACGATATTGAATATTCACTATCATCACTCCTTATATAAAATGTTATATATCTTTCATTTACAAAGTCATTATAACATGCCCTCCTGTTATTTGCAAGGATAAAAACAATATCACATATTATTTTTGTTATTTCTATATCATTGTAAGATGTAAAAAAGACTGCTTTTTGTTAGCAGCCTTTCATGACTTATACAATTACAAACGGCTTTGAAACAGTTTTTCCAACGGCTTGATAGCACCATAGAAGGCCAGAATATTCACGGCACCTTCAGCCAAAAGTCCTGGGGCTGAAGCGAGTCCTGCGGCCAGACTGTCATAGAGCACCGCTCCGAAGGCCGTATACCCGGCCGCCATCACCAGGCAGGCCAGCACGAGCGCCAACAGCGTGCGGGGAGATTTTATAAAATCCTTATTGGACATGTCCGATACGTGCAGGAAGGTTTCAGCCATGGCCCATTTGATGATGAGGGTCGGCCCTATCCACAGGGGAAATCCTCCCATAAAATCCGCCAGCATGGAACCGGCACAGGCGGCCACCAAGGCTTCCCGCCGCCCTGCCAGACAGACCATCACAAAGATGGCCGCATCTCCCAAATGGGCATAGCCCAAAGGGATGGGAATCTTGGGCACAAACGTCAATAAGAACACCACAGCCGTCATGGCCGCCGTAAGACTAATCTCTCGCGCCGTCCAGCGGCTTTTTTCTACATTCAAAGTATGCATAAAACTCCTCCTTTTGCTCAATATGGACACATTGTAGCACTTTTCCTCACCCAGTTCAATACTAGGTGTAATATTTTTCCGTTATATAGAAACAATTATCCATTTTTATCCTTGACTTTTCTTATATCCACTTGTAACATTGTAAACATCATAAAGGAAAGGATTTGGTCTTATGTATTATCTGGAAAAACTAAGTGCTCTTATCTCCAAGTACATGGCGGTACTGGTTATCGCCATCGCGGCCATTGCCCTGATTGAACCCATGAGCTTCAAATGGGCAGCCCCGAACATCACCATGCTGCTGGGCATCGTCATGTTCGGCATGGGCATGACCTTAAAACTTGCGGATTTCAAGCTGGTGTTCCAACGCCCCCGGGATGTATTCATCGGCGCGCTAGCCCAGTTCACCATTATGCCTCTGCTGGCTTATTTTCTGGCCACAGCTTTCGGCCTGCCACCTGAGCTGGCCGCTGGTGTAATCCTCGTCGGCACCTGCCCCGGAGGCACCTCCTCTAATGTCATGACGTACCTGGCCCGCGGGGATGTGGCGCTGTCGGTATCCATGACGATGACCACCACCGTACTGGCTCCGATTGTTACCCCGCTCCTGACCTGGTGGCTGGCTGGTGCCTGGGTGGAAATCTCCCTGGCAGCCATGATGATGTCCATTGTGCAGGTGGTCATTCTGCCCATTGTCGCAGGGCTTATCATCAATTCCTTCTTTGAGGCGCAAGTACAGAAAGTCGTCAAAGTCCTGCCACTGGTTTCCGTTATCGCCATTGTGCTAATTGTCGGCGGCGTAGTTGCCGTAAGCTCTCAGAAAATCATGGAAACAGGTCTCTTGATTATGGCGGTTGTTATGTGCCATAACCTTTTGGGCTACGGCACCGGCTTTTTGCTGGCCAAGGCCTTTCATATGGATATTGCCAAAGCAAAAGCTATCTCCATTGAAGTCGGCATGCAGAACTCCGGTCTGGCAACCAGCCTGGCCATGCTCCACTTCGGCCCTGCCGCTGCCATTCCTGGCGCTATCTTCAGCGTTTGGCACAACATATCCGGCTCTTTGGCCGCCAACTACCTGTCCAGTAAAATGAACAAGGAAGAACTGCCGGAAGTGCAGACCGCAAAATAATCGAACAGGAAAAAGCTGTTGCGCGAAAATGTGCAACAGCTTTTTTATCATAAAAATATATCAGCCTACCGCTAGTTTATTGGTCTTTTTCAGGAATTTTGCCGGAATGGGCTGCTCCAGTTCCCACACGATATTGATAGACATTTCTCCTTCAAGACTAAAAAATCCTGTTCCCGCATTTTTTCCTATATCCTACGCCTATCTCACTGTTAATTATACGCCTTTCATTTGTCAAATCCTCTTCACTAGCGGTATAATGAAGAAAATCCGTTTTAGAGGTGACGCCCATGGCCCTGCGCAATGTCGATTTAAACCGCTGTCTTTTTCACTATACCAACATCACCTGCAGCCGTTGTCAGGAAACCTGTCCGCAGCAGGCCATCCACAACCGCGAAATTGACCGCGAAAAATGCGACAACTGCGGTCTGTGTACCGCCGTTTGTCCCACGGGAGCCATCCAAAGCGATACCGATTATGATGCCGCACTCACCGCAGTCAAAAACCTTTCGCCGCAGGTCCTGATGTGCAAAAAAGTCTCCCCGCAGGCCATGCCCTGTCTGGGTGCGCTAAACCGTCGCCTGCTATGGGCACTGGCTGAAAAACGGGAACTTGCCATCGACACCAGCCGCTGCCAGCAGTGCAAGCCTGTGGTGGCGGATTGGCTTGCTGCTGAAATCGAAGCCTGCAATACCGCTCTGCAGGCGGCAAATAAACCACCGATAAAACTTGTGCACGTTAAGGAATCTGCCCCGGCTAAAGAGTCGGTCGCCCGCCGTTCCTTTTTCCGCTCCCTGTTCCATGCAGCCTCCGAAACGGCTGCCGAAATCGCCGCCGCACAGACAAATCGGCAATATTCCTTTGACCCGGTAATCTGGTTAGGCAAGCAAAACACCACTCCCAACGTGCTTTTTCCCCAGCTTTCGCTTGCCCAAAACTGTAACGCCTGCGGTCTTTGTCATATGCTCTGCCCGGAAAAAGCGCTAACCATCCACCAGGAAACCAATGCACCTGCGCTTACCTTTAATCCTCTAAAATGCACGGCCTGTGGTCTTTGTGTCAACAACTGTCCACAATCTGCCCTAACCCTGCAAAATAACGCATAAACACACTTGGAAAGGAGGTCCTCCATGTTTTTTCATGGCAATTATCAGGTAACACGCCATATCTGCCCCCGCAACTGTTATGATGCCTGTCCCATTCTCGCCTACACCCGTGGCGGCAAAATCGAATACATATCCGGCGACACAAGCGACGGCTCCTCTGCACGCCTTTGCAGCAAGCGGGAAGATATTCTGGCCACGGTTTACCACCCCAGACGGATTCTCTATCCGCAAAAGCAGCACGGACGCGGTTCCGGCAACTGGCAAAGAATCAGCTGGGAAGAAGCCATTGATACCATTGCCCGGAAAATGCTCTCCCTCAAAGAACGCTATAATTCCACGCTGCCCTTGTGCCTCAATAAGTATTCAGGGAATTTCGGCCTGCTGCACTTTGCTGTGGAAGGGATGTTTAATGGTTTGGGTGCGACCACGCAGACCATCGGCAGCCCTTGTTTTTCCTCAGGTATTGATGCGCAAAATCTGGATTTCGGTGCCAATATCACCTGCGATATCCGCCAGCTGCGGGAATCTCGCCTGATTATTCTCTGGGGTGCCAATCCCGCCTGGACCTCCATCCACACCATGCCCGTGATTTATGCGGCTCAGGAACGCGGGGCAAAAGTTGTGGTAATCGACCCCGTGTTCACGGAAACCGCCCGCAAGGCCGATTATTATTTTGAGCTGCGCCCCGGCAGCGATGCCGCATTAGCGACCCTGCTGCTGCAAAAGCTCGCACAAAATAAGCAGCTTTCCTACAATCCGCAACAGGTCACAGGTGCAGAAGAGCTCCTTGCTGCAGCCCTAAAAGCCCCAGCCGCCAAACTGCGAAAAGCCACCGGACTTTCCGCCAAGGCCATCGACGTGCTGACGGAGTTGCTGGCGCAAAATCATCCCGCCCATATCTGGTGCGGCTATGGCCTGCAGCGCCATGTAGAGAGCGGGCTCGCCGTTCGCCTGATCGACGCCCTGTCCATGCTCACAGGCAATATCGGCATAGCCGGCGGCGGCGTAAACTATGCCGATATTGGCCTTTTGGAAAACATCGACTTTAAGCTCATGCAGGAGCGCTCCGATACCCGTTTTATCGACATCAATAACTTTGCCCATAGCCTGAAAACGCTGCAAAATCCGCCCATAAAGTTCCTTTGGATAGCCGGGCGCAATGTACTGCGGCAGGATGCCAACCTGACCGAATTAAACAAGCTTTGGTCACAGTTGGAATTCGTCGTCGTCGCCGATAAATTTATGACTCATTCAGCAAAGATGGCCGATATCTTCTTGCCCGTCACCACAGAATTTGAACATTTAGATGTCGCCGGCGGTTATTTTGTCCAGCATTTAGGCATTAACGAACCGGCCATTCCCCCGCGCGGCGAGGCCAAAAGCGATATCGACATCGCCCGCCTGCTGACCAGGCGGCTGAATGAATTAGCGCCCGGCACCAGTACCTTCCCGGCACACCTCAGTGATGAAGAATTTTTGAGTGCAGAGTTTACGCCGGATATCTGCGAAAAGCTGCAGATAAAAAAATGGCAGGACCTTTACCAAGGCCCTGTCCGCTACCGCCCGCCCACGCCCCCCTGGCAGGAAGGAAAATTTGCCACGACTGACGGCAAATTCCACTGCTGTACGCTGCCGAAAAAATTTTACCAGCTGCAGCCTACCAAGGAATATCCGTTTCACCTGCTTACCCCGCATGCGCAGGAACATATCAACAGCCAAAGCCATCCCCTGCTCAAGAATTTGCCGGAATATCCGCAGGTTTACCTCCATCCTGCGGCAGGAGAAAAACTTCATCTGCAGGATAAACACCCGGCCATCCTTTGGAATGACGAGGGCAGTATCACGGTAACGGCTCACTTCCGCGAGGATTTAGCCCCGGATATCATTCTGAGCATGCAGGGAGCCAGCGTCAATGGCGGGCTGAACCATCTGTACAAGGGCCTATCCACGGATTTAGGCGAGCTGGTGAATGGAGCGCCGGGAACAGCCTTTTATGATGTATTCGTCAATATACGGCCTAAGTAACCTTTCCACTAAGTAACGTCCTACGCAAAGCCGGGGAGAGCATTTTCCTTCGCTTAGACAAGCTTGTCAAACGCTGCGGAAAAAGGCCTCCCGGTCTTTATGTAAACTTATCGTATCTACGCAAAGACCTTGATACCTTTTTCTTCGCTTAGACAGGCTTGTCAAACGCTGCGAAAAAGGCATCAAGGTCTTTTAAGTTAATATTTCGGTTATTTATTTTGATACTTAAAGCCGAGCCATAGACACAGGAGCCATGCCGGCAGGATATATACCGCCAAATCCATACCCTCAATCTGGGTCATGAGGCCCCAGATGCTCAGCAGGAAGGCGATGCACAGATAGTTGATGAAGGGATAGAGCGGAGACTTGAACTTTGTCTCTTTCCCGTGTGCCTTGCAATATGCCCGGAATTTCAGATGGGTGATGACAATCGTGAGCCAGCTGATGGTCGCGGCTATCGTGGCAATGGACATCAGCAGCATAAAAATCTGCCCCGGGAAAAAGTAATTCAGCGCCACGCAGATAAGCGTTATGCCCGAGGAAACGAAAATTCCCCGCACCGGCACGCCGCGGCTCGAAAGCTCACCTAAGAACTTTGGCGCCTCATTCTTAGCCGCCAGACCATAGAGCATACGGCTGTTGCTGTAGATGGCCGAGTTGTAAACCGACACCGCCGCCGTCAGCACCACGAAATTAAGGATATGGGCTGCCGCCGGAATGCCCACGCTCATGAAAATCTGCACGAAGGGGCTGGCCTCCATGCCGACTTCCTTCCAGGGCCAAAGTGCCATAAGAACCGCCATCGTGCCCACATAGAAGATGAGAATACGCCAGATAACCTGATTGATAGCCGTCGGGATGGTCTTATCAGGATTTTCCGCTTCGCCGGCGGTGATGCCGATAAGCTCAATGCCGCCAAAAGAGAACATGACCACCGCAATGGCCAGAGCCAGGCCCCATACACCATTGGGCAAAAAGCCGCCATAGGACCAAAGATTGCTGAGGTTGTCGGGGAAGGGCTGCGGACTGCCCAACAGAATATATACGCCAAGCACAATCATCAACACGATGGCGGTAATCTTAATCAGCGCCATCCAAAATTCGGTTTCCCCATACAACCGCACATTGATTAGATTCAGCGCCGTAATGGCCACCAAACAGATAAGCGCCGCAATCCACTGCGGCAAATCCGGGAACCAGAACTGCATGTAAATGCCCACCGCCGTAAGCTCGGCCATGGATACCAGCACATAGTTAAACCAATAATTCCAACCGGACATAAAGCCGGGAAACTTGCCCCAATATTTCGTCGCATAATGGCTGAACGAGCCGGACACCGGTTCATCTACTGCCATTTCCCCCAACATACGCATGATGAAAAAAATCATAATGCCGCCAATCAGATAAGCCAGCATGACCGCCGGCCCCGCCAGTGCAATGGTCGAGGCCGAACCGTAGAACAGGCCCGTGCCAATGGCACCGCCCAGGGCAATCATCTGCAGGTGGCGGTTTTTTAGCCCCCGCTTTAAGTTACCATTCTCATTCATAAAATTATTCCCCTTCAAAATTAAAAGTACCTGCCTATTATAACGCAATTGTTCAAATTTTGCCATCGGCAAAATCTTCCTTGCAGCGTTTCAACGACATGTTAACATGTCGTTATAACATCAAAGGCAGGTACTTTACAATATTACAAATCAGTAGCGCTGTCTATCTTTGAGCGCCCGTTCCACTTCCCGCTTGGCGGCCTTTTCATGTAAATCCTGCCGCTTATCGTAGTTGTGCTTACCGGAGGCCAGTGCCAGTTCCAGCTTGGCCTTGCCGTTTTTGAAATAGATTTTAAGCGGTACCAGTGTGAACCCTTTTTCGCGGGTCTTGGCAAAGAGTTTAACAATCTCGCTCTTGTGCATCAAAAGTTTTCTGGCCCGCAACGGGTCATGGTTGAAGATATTGCCCTGGTCATAGGGGGAAACGTGCATATTTTCCACAAAAATTTCCCCATCCTTAATCATGGCATAGCTGTCCTTGAGGTTGGCCTTGCCTGCACGCAGGGATTTTACCTCTGTCCCCACGAGGGCAAGCCCCGTCTCAAAGGTTTCGTGTATGAAGTAATCGTGGCGCGCCTTGCGGTTTTCACAGACCACCTTCATGCCGATATTTTTCTTGCCCATTTGCTCACCTCATTATTTGCTGTTAGCTGTACCGCCTTCGGTCTTGCGATGCGGACGAGGACGGCGGGAGCCGCGGGATTTCTTGGACTTTTCCTTTTCGGCTTTAGCAGCGGCGGCTGCCAGTTCCCGTTCCTTCTTTTCATGGTATCCGGGAGGGTCCGGCCAAACGGCGCTGTTGAGTCCCGTCACATAAACGCGATGGTAACCCACCTCTTTGTCGCTGCGGCGTTCTTCGCGATTGCGGCGGTTCTCGCCCCGGAAAGAGCCTGCACCCATGCGGCTTTCCTTATCGGCGCGCTCTGCCTTGCCCTGACGGCGGCTGCGGTCAGCCTTCGGCTTGCGGGCTTCGCCCTCGCGCTTATCCGTATGGGCCAATTTTTCCCCGGAAGCACCGCGCTTTTTATGCCCATTGTGTTTGCGCGGTTTATGCTCTTTCTGTTCCTTCTGCTTGGTTTCTTCTTCCGTCAGCATGGGTTCCGCAATCAGTTCATCTTCCAGCAGCGGCTTTTTCTTGGGACGCGGAGCCTTGGGCTTTCTTTCCCCTTTGCCCTTATTGCTGTTCTGGCCCTTCTGTACAGGGCGCTCCGGCACATACTGGCCGTTGTCTTTTAACACAAAATCCAAATTCCGTTCCTCCACATTGGCGCGCGCCAGGATTACCTCAACCTCGTCACCCAGACGGTACCGCGTGCGGGTGCGCTCACCAATCATCGCATATTGTTCTTCCACATATTCGTAATAGTCATTGGTCATGGTGGAAACATGAACCAAACCTTCCACGCCGTTATCGAGCTCCACAAAGATGCCAAAGGCGGTTACACCGCTGATAACGCCGGTGAATTCCTCACCCACGAACTGTGCCATGTACTCGATTTTCTTCATGTCCGTGGTTTCCCGTTCCGCCTCAATGGCCACGCGCTCCCTTTGGGAAGTATGGTCGGCAATCTCCGGCAGAACCATCTTGAGCTTGGCCTGACGCTCTACCGGCAGGCTGCCCGTGGCAAAAGTCTCCCTGAGTAAACGGTGCACAATCAAATCCGGATAGCGGCGAATCGGCGAAGTAAAATGCGTATAGTAGCGGGCAGCCAGACCGAAATGGCCCAGACTCAATTCGCTGTAGCGCGCCTGCTGCATGGAGCGCAAAGATACCGTGCTGATAATCCGTTCCTCGGGACGGCCTTCGACCTTTTCCAGTACCTTCTGCACGTCCATCGGCTGAATATGCCCCTGCTCATCCTGCTTGACGAACAGCCCAAAGGCTGCCAGCAGATTGTTGAGCCGCTCGATTTTTTCTTCGCTCGGCTGCTCGTGAACACGGTACATAAAGGGCAGATTCTTCGTGTCCATATGGCGGGCCACAGTCTCATTAGCAATCAGCATACATTCTTCGATAATGGATTCGGCCAGGCTGCCTTCGCGCTTAATCAGCGCCACCGGATGACCTTTTTCATCCAGTTTGACCTTGACCTCCGGCAGGTCAAAATCAATCGAGCCACGGCGATGGCGCTTGGCCTTTAAGGCATGGCGCAGCTCGGCCAGCGTTTCCAGCATCGGCAGAATATCCTCATTATCGGACAAGAACGGCTCTGCCTTGTCCACGAGAACCTTATTGACGATATTGTACGTCAGACGGCGGTAAACATGAATCACCGTCGGGATAATCTCGTAGCTTGTTACCTCACCATCTGCCGAAATCTGCATTTCGCAGGCCATGGACAGGCGGTCAACGCCGGCGTTCAGACTGCAGATGCCGTTAGAAAGCTCCTTGGGCAGCATGGGAATAACCCGATCGACCAGATACACGCTCGTCCCGCGGGCATAGGCTTCCCGGTCAAGCGGCGCATGCTCCCGGACATAATGGCTCACATCGGCGATATACACGCCCAGGAAGAAGGAACCATCGGGATTCTTGCGGGCATAGACTCCATCGTCCAAATCCTTGGAATCCTCACCGTCAACGGTCACAATCTGCAAATCACGCCTATCGCGGCGTCCTGCGTATTCCGCCGGATTCGGTTCCGTTTCCGTAGCCGTGGCTTCTGCCTGCACATCTTCGGGGAAGGTCTCTGACAAATCATACTGGCGCATAACGGAGAGCACATCCACACCGGGGTCGCCCACCTTGCCCAGCACCTCAATGACCTCGCCTTCCGCGCTGCGGCGGCCATTCGGCCATTTGGTGATTTTTACGACCACCTTGCTGCCGGTCTTAGCACCCTTAAAAAACTTTTTCGCCACAAAGATATCCTGCGTGAGTTTCACGTTATCCGGCGTTACAAAGCCAAAGGTCTTGCTGCGCTCAAACGTGCCCACAATCTTTTCATTGGCCCGTTCAAGAATGCGGATGATTTCTCCCTCGCGGGAACGACCTTCCTCCTGCGCCGGCGTGACACGGGCCACTACGCGGTCCCCATGCATGGCAGAACCCACAGCATTGGCGGGCACGAATACATCCGTTTCCTCTTCCGTTTCCCGCACGTCGGGAATGATGAAGCCAAAGCCCTTGGCCGTCATAGAGATGCGCCCCACCACCAGATGCATCCGGCTCGGCACGCCGTACAGGTCGCTGCGGTTCTTGATAATGGCGCCTTCTCTTTCCAGTTCTTCGAGCGCCACGGGGAAATCCACCAGCTCCTCATCCGTCAGCCCCATAGCTTCGCCTAAATCCTCTTCGGTTAAGGGTTTATAGGCACTTTCCCGCATATAAGCGAGGATTCTTTCTTTTAAGTCCATTTGTTCTCCTTACAAATTTCGATTCTCCTGCCGTTAAGCTTGCAGGAAGGCCGCAGCCTCTTCAAAAACTCTCTCTCTTTCGCTGGCCAGGGGCAGCAGATGCCCGGATTCATTAAGCCAGACGATTCGCGCCTGCCCCTTTACATGGGACAGGATGTAATCCGCGCTCACCGGCGCGGCCGTATGGTCATCACGGCTGTGCATGATGAGCACCGGAGCCGTCACTTCTTCGATAGCTCCCTTGGTCTTTTCAATAACATCCACCAGTTCGTGAATGGAAATCAACGGCATTTTCCGATAGGTACAGTTGGCAGCTGGTGGAACGTTTTTCAGCCGGCGGCGCGCCTTGGGCACAAAACCGCCATAGCAGGCCTCACGCGGCGGCAGTGCCGCAAGGCCCCGTTCTTCGGGGATAAAGATGGGTGCCGCCAGCGTCACCACATGGAATACGATTTCTTCCGTAGCTAAAAGCAGAGCAAAAAGTCCGCCCATCGAATGACCGATAACGGAAATCTCCTCGCAATAGCCAGACAGCAGGGCATAGCCATCCCGCACCGAATCCATCCAGTCTTCCCAGGTCATATGACTCATGTCCTCTACCGTCGTGCCATGACCTGCGAGCCGCACCCCCAATACCGTAAAGCCCGCCTTATTCAAATGCTGTCCCATCAGCAAAAGTTCTGCCGGCAGCCCCGTGAACCCATGAATCAGAAGCACACCCTTTTCCCCACCAGGCATAAAGAAGGGCTCCGCTCCCGGTAAAATCATCTTTCCACCCCCAAAATTCAAAATATCCCTGCTCGTAAGAGAACAGGGATTTGACCGCTATAGCGCTATTAGCTTGTCATTTTGGCAATCACCATGGTGATAATGGCAAACAAGATGGCAAGTACCACCGTCACCCGCGCCAGCAGGGCATCCATTCCCCGTGCCTTGCCGGAGAAGACGGTGTCAGCACCGCCGCCCATGCCGCCCATGCCAGCGGATTTTGCTTCCTGTCCCAGTACCGATGCGATAAGGCCAATAGCCACTAAAGCATCAATTATCATCAAAACGGTAAGCATTAGATAAGCCTCCCTTTAATTACAGTCTCCAGTAAATAGTAACACATTTACAAGGCCTTATGCAAGTTTTTTTCGCTATAAAACGCCTGTTTTCTGCAGCCTGAAAACAAGCACTGCCAACCGTTTTCACCCCGCCACATCAATAGGGAAATGTCCGTTCCAACTCGTCCAGCCAAACGCCATTATCATAATCGTAAGTACGAATGACAATACGGTCTTGGTAAATATAAAGTGAATTGGTGTACAAATGCCGCGCATCTATTGTCGGATTATGGATATTGACCAGATTTTCATTGATGCGATTCACACGGATATCCGCATAACTGTCATTAGTCGGCGGCGTATGCGTATGACCGGATATCCACAAACTGCCCGGCGGAACATCTGCCAAAATTTCCAACAGTTTCTGCGACGGCTGTGCAGTGGCCGCCACGGTGTTAATCTTCTTATTATAGGTACGCAAAGTTCCCCTAATCGGGCCATGAAAAAAGAACAATATCGGCCCATGGCGATGGGCCGCAATCTCCTTCTTCAGCCAGGCCAGCTGCTCATCCGCAATGTCCACCGAACTGCGGCAGCCATCCGGTGACAGATAAAGCAGGCGGCACCGCCCCACATCACGGGCATAATAAGCACCAGGCAAATGATACCGCTTTTGAAAAGCTGCCAGTTTGGCCCGTTTCTCTGCTAAAGTCCCTTCTGCCTTTTTGTGCTTTTTGCCCTTCTTCGACTTAACCGGCTCATCCTTGTATGCGTAATCATGATTACCTGCCACCGCATAATAAGGAAATTGCAGCTGACCCAGATAATCATCTACCACGCGGAACTCTTTCTCATTGCCATAACGGGCAGCCAAGTCTCCCAGCAAAGCGACTTCATCCACATCCCCCCAGGCATTCACTGTTTTTAACAGGTTTTGTTTTTTCGCCCAAACGTCTTTCTGCACGTCCTTATCCGGAAAATTTTTCTTCCGCACAGGCAGATGCAAATCGCTGATAAGCAGAATATGATAATAATCCCTCTCCTTGGCAAAGCCCATAGACATACCGCCTATAGCAAACCATCCTAAGAACGCCACTGCAGATTTCAGAAACTCTCTACGTTTCATGACAAAATCGCCCCTTTGTTCACTCAAACGGCCCTATATTTCCCTAGTTATTTTTTCTGCATCAATTGACAAAAAACCTCTATTCTTCTAAGAAGAATAGAGGTTTATCATTTCAATATGGTGACCCAGGAGGGACTCGAACCCCCGACCCTTTGATTCGTAGTCAAATACTCTAATCCAACTGAGCTACTGAGTCATTGGTCAACCGCTCTCGCAATCAACAAAAATTATTATAGCGACTTCGAGAGCAGATGTCAATACTTTTTTTAATTATTTTTCCAAAACAGCTTCTGCTTCCACTTCCGCTTCAGCATCATCCTGTTTGTTGATCAGGCGATTGAGCATGGGAACCGTCAACGCCATAACCGCCGTTACGCCCAGCGTAACCAGACCAATCTGCGTGAATACATCAGAGTAAACGCCCAGTGTCAGCACAGGGTCGGTAACGTCCTTCGGCACAGCCGTAAGGCTGGCTACCCAGCCACCGATAATGGAGGAAATAGCCGTGGTCAGGAACCATGCGCCCATCAGGAAACCAATGAGTTTCTGTGGCACGAGCTTGGAAATCATAGAAAGGCCCAAACCACTGATCAAGAGTTCGCCGATGGAGCTCAGGAAGTAGGAACCTACCAGCCACCAGGCGGATACGATACCGGCTTCGCTGGCGAAGTTCGCCGAGAAACCAACTACGAGGAAGGAACCTGCCGTCAGCAGCATGCCCAGCGCAAACTTGGCAGGCATAGAAAGGTCTTTACCCTGGCTGCCGAAACGGGAATAAAGGAAAGCCAGAACCGGGCTGGCGAGCATAATCCAGAACGGATTGAGGGTCTGGAACACCTGTGCATCGGGAATATTTATGCCCATAATGCTGTGTTCCACATTCTTAATCGCAAAGAAGTTGAGCGACGTCGGCATCTGATTGTACAGCGTGAAAAACACGATAGCCTCGACAATCAGAATCATAGCGGCAATCATGTGACTGCGCGTAGCCCCGGAGGACTGGAAAATCATCTTGATGAATACGCCATAAACCAAAATGCCAATGACGAGCAGCAGCCAGTGCGCTACGGACAGATGGCTGAGCAGCCAGCTGGATACAAAGGTCATTGCCACAACGCCGGCAATGGTTGCCAACAGTTTCGGCATGGACAGTTTCTCCGCACCTGCCGGAGAGTCAATGCCCCGTACCAGATGACGGAAGCTTACGAAACCGCCGATGGCCAGTACCAGACCCATCGCGCAAATCATAAAGCCCAGGTCAAGACCGTACTGCGCACCTACGATAGGTACGAGCAACATGGAAACGAACGAACCGATATTTACAGCCATGTAGTACATGGTAAAGGCGCTGTCCAGTTCTTCCTCTGCCCCTTCATAGAGCTTGGAAAGCAGTGAAGACGGATTGGCCTTGAAGATACCGTTACCGCAGGCAATAGCACCGAGTGCCAGGAAAACCATATCCTTGTTGGTACCGGCCATGCCCATCATGAAGTAACCAATCATCAATACCACGGCGCCCAACGTAATGGTACGCTGAGTACCGAGGACCTTATCGCCTAAAAAGCCGCCAATGGATACATAACCATATACCATAGCGCTGAATGCACCAAATACAACGAAAGACTCTGCATCTTCCATGCCCAGGCTCTTAACGAAGAACCCTGCCAACACGGCCTGCAGGCCATAAAAACCAAACCGTTCCCAAAATTCCAGGAAGAAAAGCATATTAAACGCTTTTTTACGGTTCACCGGCTGCGTTCCAACCATAAAACATTCTCCTAACTTCTTACAAATTACACACACAATATCGCATCTCTGCAATGTTTGTTACGAGTAGACATTATAGCATAAATTTAAGTATCTGCAAACCACTCAAAAGTGTAAAAACTGTTACATAGACAACTATACATTTTTCACCTCTTTATTTCAAAGACATATGTCCTTTTATTCACCACCAATCTAATAATAGGCTAATTTATCCTCCATAAAAGAAATATATGTTATAAAAATAACACAAAAATTTTACCATATGTGTAAATATGTATTTTTTATGCTACATCCCCCTAAAATGTCCACTATTTGTATACACTCATCCTGCCCATAAATTGACATTTAAAGGATATTTGTTACAATAATAGCGGACAATCCGTCCATTATTCTACGGAGAAAGAAAGGTTTTATCATGCTCTACATCGTTACCTGTCTTATAACAGAAGAAACCAATACTGAGTTTTCCATTATCGGTGCCGCTGCCGGCAAAAAAGAAGCCGCTGCCATGGCTGCTGAAGTTTATAAGGACTATAATAAGGTTGCCTCCTTCCAGAATATCGAAATGATTACGGAATGGCTGGCGACACGCAGCAGCTATTCCTTCCGCAAGGACAAAAGTCACCGCCTGCAGCTGGCCATTACGGAAGTTGATCCCGAAAAAGCTGTTCCCAACAAGCAGGTAGTATTCTCGGCTGCCGCTGAACAGGATGAACTCATGCGCAAGGTCAGCCAGGCGCTCTTTGAGGGCAAACATACCGCTGAGCGCGGCGGCAGTAACACACCTTCCTGTCCCATTTCCTAAAGCAACAGACGCCACAATAAAAAAGGACTATGACAAATCCTTCGTTTGCCATAGTCCTTTTCTTTATGCCTGATAAAATGCCTGCTGCAAGCTTAAACTAATCCAGCAAATCGGTATTCAGGTCAATATTAAACTCTTTGGCCAAATCCAGGAAATTCTCCTTGGTGATGGTCTGTTTCTTGCCGCCCATGGAACGGACTTTCACACAGATTTCCGCGGCTTTTTCCACCGTATCCATCAGGCCGAAAGCCTCGTCGAAGTCATCACCACAGACAAAGAGCCCGTGATGTGCCCAAACGACTACGCGATATTTTTCCATGAGTTTTGTTGACGCATCGGCAATTGCCTTGCCGCCGGGCACCATCCAGGGAACAACGCCCAGGCCTTCCGGGAAAATCACGGGGTCTTCGGTCGCCATTTCCCAAAGTTCCCGGGTGAATTCCTTGTCGTTCAGCGGCAGAACAAAGGTCAAGGCAATGAGGTTAGTCGGATGGGCATGATAGATAATGCGGTTTTTGCCATCCGTCAATTTCTTTTTGAGCTCATGATTCGCCAAATGGGTGGGCAATTCGCTGGTAGGACGACCGCCCTTGACCAGCCCCCAGACAATCCCATAATTTTCGCCCTTTTCATCAATTTTAATCAGGGCCACGTTTTCCTCAGGGGCAAGTTCTACATTGCGCATATACTTGCCGCTGCCCGTGACGAGGAAGTATTCCCCAGCCAGCCCCGGCACCGTGTTGCCGATGGGGAGCCATTCTTCTACCGCATGCAGGCTGTCCTTCACGGACTCTACTTCACCTGCCGGCACACGATAAGTCAGATTGCCGCCATTGCGTTCATGCCAGCCTTTCTTGAATGCATCTGCGGTCAGGCGGATAAAGCCTTCCATAAATTTTGCTGCTTTGATATCCATAAAACTACAACTCCTATCAAATGCGCTTTAACTGCACATTTTCCTCATATTCTTCAATCTGACGGAACCATTCGCCATCCTGCGGTGCACCATTGCGGCTGCAGAACTCTGCCCAAATATCGCCGAGTGGCAAGGTCTTTAATTCTTCCTGCACCACCATCAGCTTGCTGAACTGGCCTTTATCCTGCAGGGATTTGAGTTCTTCTACCGGCTGCAGCATGGCAAAGAGCAGGGCCTTCTGGAAGTTACGGTAGCCGACAGTCCAGGCCGATACGCGGTTAATGGAAGCATCGAAATAATCCAGAGCCATCTTCACCCGGCCATCCAGACCGCCGCAGCGCACGATTTCCCGGGCAATTTCCTTCGTTTCATCATCAAAGAGCACCACATGGTCGCTGTCCCAGCGCACCGGGCGGGTTACATGCAGAGCGATTTCATCAAAGAAAGTCAACAGGGCCGGAATCTTGTCGCTGACCACTTCCGTGGGATGATAATGACCGTTATCCATCAGTGGAATGCACTTATCCTTGTTCATGGCGGCATAGGTCAGCGAGAACTCGCCGCTGCCGGCGGTATAAGATTCCACGCCAATGCCGAAGACCTTGCTTTCCACGCAGGGTTTTACCTTGTTAAAATCAAAGGGTTCAGAAAGAATGGCGTCAATGCTTTCCTTATAGCGCTTGCGGGGGCCAAGGCGGTCGCCGGGAATATCCTTGAAGCCGTCACCAGTCCAGATATTCATAACACAAGGCTGTCCCAATTCCTCCGCCAGATATGAGCTGATGCGAATGGAGGCTTTGCCATGCTCAATCCAGAATTTGCGGGTTTCTTCATTAGAGGAAGACAAGGTCAGCGGGTCGCACTTGGGATGGGAGAAGAACGTCGGATTAAAGTCGCAGCCCAAGCCTCTTTCCTTGCAGAACTGTACCCACTTGGCAAAATGTTTCGGTTCGAGCTTATCCCGGTCTACCCATTCGCCCTTTTCGAAGATAGCATAGCTGGCATGCAGATTCATCTTGGGCTTGCCCGGCACCAGGCTGATGACCTTGTCGATATCGGCCATCAGTTCTTCCGGCGTACGTGCACGCCCCGGATAATTACCCGTAGTCTGAATGCCGCCGGTCAGCGGTTTATTCGGGTCTGTATCAAAGCCCCGCACATCATCCCCCTGCCAGCAGTGCAGGGAAATGCTGACGTTTTTGAGTTTTTCCAAAACCTTTTCCACATCAATGCCCAGGGCAGCATATTTTTTCACAGCTTCTTCAAAACGAGACATCTTCTTACCTCCAGTTAAAACGATAATTTTCCTTCCACAGGCGAAACCGCAAAGGATTTTGCCACCACCTGCCGGGCTTCATGCAAGTCGGCAAAGCAGTTGTCTTTAAGCATCTGTGCCATTAAATTGCCGACAGCCGTCGCCTCTATGGGGCCGGCATAGACCTCTTTGCCCGTTTCCGTTGCCAGCAGAGCATTCAGGAACTTATCCTGGCAGCCGCCGCCCACCACATGAATCCGGGAATATGTTTTGCCCGTGAGTTCTTCAATCTCTGCCACGGTCTGCGCATAACATCTGGCCAGACTCATATATACGCAATACAGGATTTCGCCTTCCGTTTCCGGCACTTCCTGACCATGTTCCCGACAATAATCCTTTATCGCGCCAATCATGCTTTCCGGTGCCAGGAAACGGTCATCATTCACATTGACCACTGAAGTGAAGTACCTGCCGATATAGGCCAGCTGATAAAGTTCTTCAAAGGTGTACTTATGCTTGAATTCACGCCGCAGGGACTGCATCATCCACATGCCCATGATGTTTTTCAGATAGCGGTAGCGGTAATGATAGCCGCCTTCGTTGGTAAAATTATGCTCCCGGCTCTTTTCCGTACAATCGGGAATCAGTCGTTCAATGCCCATCAGCGACCAGGTGCCGGAACTCAGGAAAATCGCATCTTCGGCACTGGTCGGCACCGCCATAACTGCCGCACCGGTATCGTGCGTAGCCGGCAGCACCACTTCCGTCTGGAAACCGACCTCGGCTGCCAGCTCATCATTTAAGCTTCCTACCACATCTTTCGGCATATGCAGCCTGCCAAAGATTTTGGTCGGCAGGCCCAATTTTTCCAGCAGTTCAAAATCCCAATCCTGCGTCTCAGCATTGACCAGCTGCGTGGTTGTCGCATTGGTATATTCATTGACCATCTGCCCAGTCAGCAGATAATGCAAGTACTCCGGAATCATCAGGAAATGTTCTGCCTGTGCCAAAAGCTCCGGCTGTGTCTTTTTTATCGCCATGAGCTGATAGATGGAGTTAAATAGCTGCTTTTGAATACCATTGCGGCTATACAGCTCGCTCTCGCCAATTACCCGGTAGACTTCCTCATCCATACCACGGGTCCGGCTGTCACGATAAGCGACGGTATCGCCGAGCAGTTTTCCCTCCTTATCCAACAAGACGAAATCAACGCCCCAGGTATCAATGGAAAGGCTTGCCGGAATGCGGTTTAACTTCCCGCACTCCTTGATTCCAGCCTTTACCTCATTGAATAGATGTTCAATATCCCAGCAAAGATGGCCATTTTTCTTGACCAGCTTATTTTCAAAGCGATAGATTTCTTCAATGCGTATCTTGCCGTTTTCCAGCCAGCCCAAAATATGCCGCCCGCTGGAGGCACCGATATCAATGGCCAGATAATATTTACGCTGTGCCACTTTCTCAACTCCTCGCGCCAAACTCATCTTTAATCCAACAATGTTGTTTTTATTTGTTTTGTTTGGACTTATTTTTGTTTACAACCCAATAATACAACACAATAACAGAAAAATCAATAGTAAATACAGATATTTTTGTGGTTTTTTCTGTTTTTACTTTTGTTTCCTTGCGTATTCATCTGTCTTTCGCTATAATAAACCCATAAAGCAAGACGAGGTGATTGTATGTTAGGTATTGAACGGCGCCAATTAATCATGGATAAGATTCAGCAGGAAAAGAAAGTCTATGTCTCCGAGCTGAGCCAGCTTTTTCAAGTAACAGAAGAAACCGTAAGACGTGACTTGGAAAAGCTGGAGGGCGAAAATTTCCTGCGCCGCAGCTACGGCGGGGCTGTACTCAATGAGCAAAAAGCCAGTGAGGATTTATCCTTCCTCAAACGCAGCACCATCAACAGCGAAGACAAGGAATATATCGCCCGCAAAGCTCGTGAACTCATCAGCGATGGCGATACCATCATGGTGGATTCCAGTACCACCTGTCTGGCACTGCTGCAACAATTAAAAGAGCACAAAAACATCACCATTATCACCAACTCCATCCGTCTGGCCTATGACTTTGCGGCGGCCCCCTTCCGCATCATCTCCACCGGCGGCAATCTGCGGCCCAACTCGCTGGCACTTACCGGAGCCGCCACCTGCAATGCACTCGAACGCTACTGCGCCGACATTGCACTCATTAGCTGCAAAGGACTGCACCAACAGTTTGGCGTGATGGAATCCAACGAGGACGAGTCCGTAGTCAAACAGGTCATGCTGCAGCAAGCAAAAAAATCCCTGCTGCTCCTCGACCACTCCAAATTCGACAAAACCGCCTTTGTCAAGACCTGCGATTTACAGGATATTGATACGCTCGTCACCGACCAGCAGCCCGATGCCCAGTGGCAAAAACTGCTGGTACAAAAGCTGGTAACACTTATCTGCTAAATTCCTCCCTTATACAAGCAGGAATTCCCTCCTGCTGCATAGAATAAATGAAGCACACAGCGAAAAAAGGAGGGAATTCCATGGAAAAGCTAATTGCTGTCTGGCTGTTAAAACGCGGCTATGCCGATGATGTTGAACAAGGCGTACGCTTTGCCGAGGCTTTGGCAAAGAATGAATGTACAGAGGAAATGCTCGAAACCCTCGGACATAATATTGATGTGTTTATGACCGTCGGCGGCCCTGTCACCGCCGAAAACCTCCTGCCCTTCATGCAGGAAAAATATGAAATGGCTCAAAAGCTCATCAAATTTTGGAGTGAAAATCCCAAAGACACCAACGCCGTCTTCTTCTTTAACGAATGCAGGAAAAACGGTGTCGAAATTGAACAGTAAAAAAATCCGCAAGCATTTTGCTTGCGGATTTTTTTCTTGCATTATGCCAGCACATAAACCTCGATGTTTCTCCGACCGAAGTTCATGCACTCGCCGTAAGTTTCCATGCACAGGTCTACTTTCTGTCCACGGATAGCGCCGCCGGTATCAGCGGCAATGGCCACACCATAGCCCGGAATGTAAACTCTGGAGCCCAAAGGAATAACGCCAGGGTCCACGGCCACTACACCGCGGCGGGCAGGAATGCCTGTCGCCGTAATGCCGGAGCCGCTGCCATCCGTAGGCAGGTAAGCCGTTGCTTCCATGGTGTAAACACCGGTGTAATGCAGATTACCCATTTCCGTCTGCACCATGGGCCGCATTTGTTCTTCACGCATACGCTGCAGTGCCTCGCGTTTTTTGGCACTGTCCGTTACTACTATGTCTAAGTTTGCCTGAATTTTCGCATCCAGTCCCAGAGGTGTTTCCACATCCTCCAGATTGTAGCCCAACTCGATCAGGGCGTCGCCTACAGTCTGCTTGCTGGTCACGATCTGTTTTGCCTGACCATTGTACGTTACCGTTACCGGGACCGCGCGGTAAACGGTGATTTTCGTGTTCTTGCCATCCTTTTCCAGATGGTATTCGTCGTTGGCTCTAAGTTTCACGCCATTTTTTCCTAAGATAAATGCTGGATTCGTATGATTGGTTGTGGTCTTAATGGTTTTGCCATCAGCCACAATCGTTACCTGGTGCCAATCGTCCGGCAGCGAGGTATTGGTAAACCCCGTTGTCATCATCATCATAATGGCCAGCACCATGCACATTACGAGTTTTTTTTCTTTATGATTGAATGCTAATAGTTTCGTTAAACTCATTGAAAGCCCCCTTCAAAATTTTGGTGAAGAACTTCGCGTAGTATAACATGGGATTTAATACCTTGTCAAATCCCATGCTCCTATTCTCCCACATTTAGCTGAAAAACACATGAAAAATGGGAATAAAAAAGCGGTGGACACGATTTTCCATAGTGTATCCACCACTTTCAGCCAAAAACAGGCATATTCCCGTTTTAGATGCCGTATAGTTCCTCAGCATTGGTTGAGGTTTGTTTTGCCACGTTTTCCACCGAAATCCCCTTGATTTCGGCGACTTTCTCCGCCACATAGCGGACAAAAGCCGGCTCATTTTGCTTGCCGCGCATGGGTACAGGTGCCAGATATGGGGCATCTGTTTCCACCAAAATGCGCTCTAAGGGAAATTTTTCCACAATCTCAGGAAGTTTCGCGGCATTCTTATAGGTCAAGGGCCCATCGACGCCGATATACCAGCCCATTTTGTAAATTTCCTGCGCCATTTCGTAGCTGCCGGAGAAGCAATGCAGGACACCTTTCAGGCCTTTGCCTTCCTTTTTCAGAATCGCCATGGTGTCGCCATGCGCCTCCCGGTCATGGATGCAGACCGGCAGATGCAGCTGCCGGGCCAAATCCAGTTGATGGATGAACATGCGCCGCTGCAGTGCACGCTTCTCCTCGTCCTTTTCCCAGTAATAGTCAAGGCCGATTTCACCAATGGCCACCACCCGCTTTTCTCTCGTCCAGGCAGTCAGCTGTTCATCATCAGCCTTGCCCAGCTCATAGATTTCCTCCGGGTGAATGCCCACACCGGCATATACGCCATCATAAGCCGCTGCCAGCTCCACCGCCTTGGCGGAGGATTGCAGGGTATCGCCCATATTAATCAGACGGGTAACACCAGCCGCATTGGCACGGGCAATCACTTCGGCTTCACTGCCGGCAAATTTACTGTCATTGAGGTGGGTATGGGTATCCACCAGCGTAAAATCTGCCATTTTAGCGCACCGTGGAGCCTACCGGCATATCCACCGACAGAACCTTCAAATCATCCCCCTGCGAAGCCGCGAGCACCATGCCATGGGACACAATGCCGCGAATCTTGGCCGGCTTCAGGTTGATGACCATGACCACGTTCTTGCCGATAAGGTCAGCCGGCTCATAATGCTTGGCAATGCCGGACACAATTTCACGCTGTTCATCGCCCAAATCCACCGTGAGTTTCAGGAGTTTTTCCGTCTTGGGCACAGGTTCAGCTGCGAGAACCTTGACCACCCGCAGGTGAATCTTGGCAAAATCGTCAATGCTGATTTCGGCATTTTCGTCAGCCTGTTCTTTTTTGTCGGCTTTCTTTTCCTGCTTGTTTTTCTTCGCCGGTTTTTCCTGCTTGGCAGGGGCTTCTTCCTTCTCCACTTCGATGCGCGGGAAGAGCTGTTCCGGCGTGCCCACCTTGTGGCCGCCTTCGATGCCGCCCCAGGTCTTGATATCCTCAAGCTGAACATCAGCGAAATCGCCCGACAGGTTGAGCTGCTGCCAAATGCGTTCTGCCGTAATCGGCATAAACGGGCTGATCAGCACGCTGATATGGCGCAGGGATTCGGCCAGATTGTACATAACGTTAGCCAGTTCCTGTTTCTTGCTCTCATCCTTCGCCAGTGCCCAGGGAGCCGTTTCATCAATGTATTTGTTGGCACGGCTGATAAATGCCCAGACCTTCTTGATGGATAGTGACAGTTCCATCTTCTCCATGTTTTCGGCAAAGTAAGCAACCGTTTCAGCGGCGTCAGCCTTGAGGCTCTTATCCACTTCGCTTTCGCCCTGCGGAGCGATAAGCACGCCATCCTGGAACTTGCCCACCATGTTGAGGGTGCGGTGCAGGAGGTTGCCGAGGTCGTTGGCCAAATCGCTGTTGATGCGGCCAATCAGGGCATCACGGCTGAAGTTGCCATCCTGACCGAGGTTGATTTCGCGGAGCAGGAAGTAGCGGATAGCATCGGCACCGAATTCGTCAATCAGGCCAATGGGGTCAATCACATTGCCCTTGGACTTACTCATCTTGTCACCATCGACAATCAGCCAGCCATGGCCGTAAACCTTTTTCGGCAGCGGCAGGTCGAGGGCCATGAGGATGCAAGGCCAGATGATGGTATGGAAGCGCACGATTTCCTTGCCCACGAGGTGCAAATCAGCCGGCCAGTACTTGTTGAATTTTTCCTGGTCATCGAGGAAGCCAATCGGCGTCAGGTAGTTGGTCAGCGCATCGAACCACACATAGATAACGTGCTTTTCATCAATGGGCACCGGAATGCCCCAGTCAAAGGACGTACGGGAAATGCACAAATCTTCCAATCCCTGCTTGATAAAGTTAATCATCTCATTGCGGCGGGACACCGGCTGAATGAAATCCGGATGTTCCTCGATATAGGCGAGAATCTTATCCTGATAGTTGCTCATCTTGAAGAAGTAAGCTTCTTCGGATACTTCCTGTACAGGACGGCCACAGTCCGGGCAGCAGCCGTTTTCATCGAGCTGATGTTCCGTCCAGTAGCTTTCGCAGGGCGTGCAATAGAGGCCCTTATAGGAGCCCTTGTAGATATCACCCTTGGCATAGATGCGGCGGAAAATCTCCTGCACAACCTTTTCATGGCGTTTTTCCGTGGTACGGATGAAGTCATCATTGCTGATGTTGAGTTTCTGCCAAAGGTTCTGGAAGCCCGCCACGATTTTATCCGTGTACTCAATAGGCTTAATACCGGCTTCTTCGGCCTTCTGCTGAATCTTCTGGCCGTGTTCGTCCGAACCGGTCAGGAAAAATACATCATCCCCGGCCAGGCGGTGGTAGCGGGCAATGGAGTCCGCAATGGTCGTGCAGTAAGCATGACCAATGTGCAGCTTGGCACTGGGATAGTAAATCGGCGTTGTAATGTAAAATGGTTTCTTTTCAGACATGGAAAATGATTCTCCTTTATTCTTTATTTCTTCGGCAGCATAACCACTGCTACGGGCAGATTGGATGCGCCCGGCGGGGAAAATTCAAAGACGGTTTCGCTTTTGCCCACGCTTTCACCCAACGGCGCCAGCTCTGTATTCTGCGCCAGCTGCCAGGTACCAGCTTCCCGCTTTGCCTGCACGGTATCGCTTTCCGGAGCTGTCCGGTCACCGAAGTACGCGCGCTCGCCCGGCGTGGGGAACAGCGTATAGCTCTTCGTTGCCTTGAAGCTGCGCATAGCGCCGGCATAGGTTCCGCCCAACGGACTCAGATAATAATCCACTTTGCCGCTCTGCACCGGCAGTTCAATGCGGTAATTGATGCCATAGTTGCCGTAGTTCGTCACACTGCTGCCATCGGTAGCATCAATTCCTGTACGGTATTTATCCGACTTATCATCCGCCAACATGAAATAAACGCCGCCGTCCTCACCGGGATTATAGACCTTCTTGGCGGACAGCACGCGGTTCATGCCCTTAAACGTACCGCGCAGACGCATTTCATCCTTGGGCAGTACAGGCAGATTTTCCACGGCCGTCACGGGGTCGCCATAGGCATCCAGCATGATAACCGAGACCAGCACACTGTGTTCCGCATGGAAGTCAAATACACCGTAGGTCAGTTCTCCCGGCTGGAGAATGGTCATATTCATATTCTCCTGCAAAAGCTTTGACATGCCTGCGGATAAGTTTATCTTTTGATTTTTCTCACCACTGAAGTATTCGAGCTGGGTAGCTTTGCCCACCTTCAGATAATCACTGCTGGGACGGCCGCTGCCGCCACGCGTGACCAATACTTCATTGCGTCCATTGTATTCATTTTTCAGCACAACCGCCAATTTTTTCGGCTCACTGCTGTTGTTCAAATGATAAAAGAGCACGCGGGCATCACCCTGAACGGAATCCTGATAGAGAATGCCATTTTGCTCCACATATTCAGGACTGTCGGAAAAGAGCAGGGTACCGCCCTCATCCCGGCTAACCATGTCCCAACGCGCAAGGCCGTTCTTCGTTTGTTCCGGAGCCTCCACCTTGGCTGTGGCAGAACTCTGCTGTTTTTTTTCATTCTGCAAAATATTTTTTATCCGGTCTAAAAGTTTCGTTTCTCCCCCCTCCTTTACCTGTTGCTTTTGCAATTCCCTGTCGGGGTGTACAATTGTTACTGCTCCGCTCACTGCGGCATGACGCGCCTGTACTGGAGCGGACAAACAAACCAGACCTGCCGCCAGCAGCGCAAAAATTTTCTTTTTACCTTTCATGAAATAAAAACATCCTTACTCATTAACAATATGCTGATGAATTCCCAAACGGGTCATAACTTCACCCTTGAACAAACGCAGCTTAAACTCCAGCAGGCCCAAACGCGGGTGGGGAATATTCGTACGCTGCAAAAGATAGGGGTTGGTTTTAAGGGTATTCAAACCGCCATCGCCGGTCACCGCATTAAGGTACTCATTCTCACGCAACAAGTCTGGCATTCCCTCATCATAAGCACCATTCGGATAAGAGAAACTGTAAATGGTTTTAAGCCCGTTCCACTCCATCAGAAGTTTTGAAAGCTTCATTTCCTCAGCCTGTTTTTCCCGGTCAAGGCTGGTCAATGGCTGATGGTTTGCCGTATGACTGCCAATTTCAATTCCCCGGGCCTGCATATCCCTCAGCTGATTCCAGCTTAAATAATCCTTGCGGCCAATGCTGTTGGTCACCATGTAAACCACAGCAGTCATATGACGCTCCTCCAACATGGGCAGCAGCGTGGTGTAATTATCCTCATAGCCATCATCAAAAGTCAGTACTACAGGCTTTGCCGGAAGTTCCTGCTTGCCTTTTTTCGCCCGCATAAAATCCTGCATGGTGATGGTGGTATAGCCTTCTGCCTGCAGATAATCCAGCTGTTCGGCAAAATCGGCTACAGGCACGGTATAAGCCCAGCCATCATTGCCCACATCATCATTGACATGATGATATTCAAGCACCAGTACCCCCTGTGGCGCCGGTGTCAGCGTCAGCCAGGAAATAAATACCAACAGGGCAAAGGCCAATAGCCCCAGCCCATATTTCACATAACGCAATCTAAAATCCCTCTCTATCCTAGCGTTGCCGCTAATTCCTTCAATTTACGCATCCGATGGTTCATACCGGACTTGCTGATGCCCAGCATTTCTGCCAGTTCCTGCAAGGTAGCATCCGGATTATCCAGCCGTGCTTTCGCCGCCGCCCGCACCTTGGGCGGCAGATTCTTGAACTGCCCGGCTGCCTCCAGGCTGCGGATGATAGCCAACTGACGACCGGCAGCATCCACAGCCTTTTGCAGATTAGCGGTTTCACAGTTCACCAGACGATTGACCTGCTCCCGGACTTCTTTTACATTGCGGGCTACTTCAAAGCTTTCCACAGCCTCGTCAGCCTCCATCATCCCCAAAAAGTCAATCACCGCATCGCCCTCTTTGAGATAGACAATGTACGAATCCTTGCGGTCCACAAAACCTGCGGGAAAGCCCATTCGCCTAAGCAAATCATAGAGCAGGTTCCCCAGTTCAAAATTCCCGCTTACCAATTCCAAATGGTAAGCGGCCTCAGGCCGGTTCACACTGCCGCCCCCCTGAAAGGCTCCTCGCAGGTAGGCAATGCGGCAGCATTGCTTCTTGAGAATGCCGCGGTCATTTTCCATATTGAGGCTTTCCTCATGGAGAAAGCCAATCCGCGTGAACAATTCATTTACCTTCATGGAAGGCACCGCCCGCACGGTGTAGCTGTTGTTCTTGTTGAGCTGACGGGAACGACGCACGGTAATCTCCGTCCGCAGATTTTCCCCTTCGCTCTTTAATAGCTGCAGCACCTTACGGGCTACAGCCGCATTTTTGGAGGTAAAATTAAGGCCAAAGGTATGACCAGCACCAATCGTCAAGGTTGCCCCCATACGCAAAAGCGCCGCCAATTCCGCCTCACGGCAGCAAGTATCCTCATAATAAAGCCTTGCCAGCTCATTTTTTACTTCCGTGGCAAAGGATGGCATAAGGCTCCTCCTTTTCCAAACTTACATTTACTTGATTTCATACTTTTTCAAGGCACTGGGCTGCAGGTGATAAACCATGTTCATCACAGCCTTGCTGAGCTTATCGGGGTCATGGCGGATAAGTTCCTGTTCATTGATGATATCCGCCTTGACAAAGCCCACGCCCAAGGCATTGATGGCCGCTTCATCCACTTCTACCGGATAAGCGCCCTTCTTGGCATAGTAATCCTGCATCTCCGGCGAAATGGGCGAATCGTTGACCAGCATGTAGTCAATGATGCCCTTGCCGCCATGGTCGATAATGGCCTTGGCATGCATGGAAGCCGTATAGCCATCGGTTTCCCCGGGCTGACTCATCACATTGCAAATATAAATCTTGACGGCCTTGCTCTTGCGGATAGCCTCGGCCACCCCATCCACCAACAGATTCGGCATGATGCTGGTGTAAAGGCTGCCCGGCCCTAAGATAATGGCGTCGGCATTTTTTAAGGCATCCAGTGCCGACTGTACCGGCTGCACATGTTCCGGGAACAGACGCACCCGATGAATTTTCTTATGGACTTCCGGAATCTGCGATTCCCCTTCAACCACGGTGCCGTCTTCCATAATGGCATCCAGCCGCACATGGTCTTTCGAGGCCGGCAGTACCTGCCCCTTTACGGCAAGAACCTTGGACGATTCCTGCAAGGCCTGTTCCATATCGCCCGTCACTTCATTCATGGCCGCGATAAAGAGATTGCCAAAGCTATGGCCGGCCAATTCCGATTTGCCCTTGAAGCGGTATTGGAATAGTTTTTCCATCAAGGGTTCCGTATCGGCCAGAGCGACCAGACAGTTGCGCAAATCCCCAGGAGGGATAATGCCAAATTCCTCCCGCAGACGCCCGGACGAACCGCCATCATCGGCCACCGTCACCACGGCCGTGACATTACTGGTGGCCTCTTTTATGCCGCGCAACAGGACAGACAACCCGTGGCCGCCGCCCACCACAGCAACATTCGGCCCTTTGCCCAAACGGCGCTTTTCGTAGATAATATCCACCAGCCGCTCAGAATTATCCGGCAGCAGCACCATGATAACCGAGCGAATGGTATAACGGGTAGCCGCCAACATCAGCACAATCCCCAAAATGACCACCAATATCCCGATAAAGGTGGTGATGGAATAATCGTAAGTCCCCTTCCAGAGGTATACCGCCTGAAAGATTGCTTCTTCAATGGCATCCAGATATTTATAGTTAAATACTAAGGCCAGCCCCAGACTCACCAGCATAACGCCGGCGGCAAACAACAGGAACCAGCGCTTGAATTTCATGCCCGGATACAGCCATTTTAACAAATGCATATCTTAGCACTCCTCACGCACGTGTTCCCACACATCGTTTTTCATCAAATCCCGGTGCTCCAGTTTTACGGGCAGGCCCTTATCCTTTAAGCGGTCAAAGATATGTTTGGCGATAAAGACGCTGCGATGCATACCACCGGTACAGCCCACAGCGATAACAAACTGACTCTTGCCTTCCTTCACATACTGGGGCACCAGGAAATCGACCATATTGTCCAGATGCTCGGTGAACTGCTGCGTTACCGGCCATTTGGCAATGTACTCGGCTACCTCCGGCACCGCACCGCTCTTATGGCGCATGGATTCGATATAAAAGGGATTCGGCAGGAAGCGTACATCCAACACCATATCGGCATCCAGCGGCATTCCAAACTTAAAGCCGAAGGAAAGCACGTTGATGCTCATCTGCTCCCCGTCACTGTTGCCGAAGATGCGATGAATTTTATCCCGCAATTCCACCTTCTTGAGTTCCGAGGTGTCAATGATATAAGTCGCCTTCGCCCTTGCCGGAGACAAGCGTTCCCGCTCCTTGGCAATACCGTCTGAAATACGGGAGGACGGTGCCATCGGATGACGGCGGCGGGTTTCCTTGTAACGGCGGATAATCACCGGATCAGATGCATCCATAAAGAGCATTTCATAAGGTACATCATCCTTATCCATATCATCGAGCACATGAATAAAGGTGTCAAAGAATTCCCGGCTGCGGGTATCGACCACCAACACTACTTTTCCTACATGGTCGCCGGCATGCTTGCAAAGTTCCACAAACTTGGGAATAAATACCGGCGGCAGATTATCCACCACAAAGTACCCCAAATCTTCCATATAGCGGCAGGCCTGCGTCTTGCCGCCGCCGCTCATGCCCGTAACTATAACCAAGCGAAATTTATCTTCTTTGGGCTGTTCCAAAACTTCTGTTGTTTCTTTTTCCATTACGCTCACCTGCCTTCAGTCCTGCTTCAAAACATATTTGTAGATAGCCTGTGCCCAGCCATCATCATCACAATTCCCGGTTACGGCATCCGCTATAGCCTTAACATCATCCGTGGCATTGCCCATCGCCACGCTGAACCCTGCCGCCTTTAACATGGGCAGGTCATTGTTGGCATCGCCAATCGCCATTGTTTCGCTAATGTCTATATCCAGAAATTCCGCCAATTTCACGAGAGCTGACGCCTTGGACACGCCAGGACTGCTAATCTCAATGAAATCCGCCGAAGACTGCGTTAAGGTTACGCTATCGCCGAATTCAGCGTTAAGCTGGGCCATCCAGTCCTGGGTCACAGCCGGGTCAGGCGTGATAATCAACATCTTGTACATTTGGCTGACTTTATTGCGCATGCCCTCATAACCGATATCTTCACCGATTACCTTCTGACTGTGCTCATAGCGTCTGGAAAATTCACCATAATCCGAGTAGTAAAGCCCGTCACCGCTATAGGTCTGCAGGTACCAGCCCCGCGCTGCCGCAAAATCCGTAATCCGACGGCAAAGTTCTTCATCTAGATATTGCTCATAATAAACCTTGCCGGACGTGGACTTAATGAGCGCGCCATTATAGGTGATAATGGGCACATCCAGCCCCAAGGCTTCGGCAACCGGCAAAGCCGCCCGATACATGCGCCCCGTAGCAACGGTCACAATGGTACCGGCTTTCGCCGCTGCCTGAGCTGCGGCAATATTGCCTGCCGAAACCGGCTTGCCGCCACGCAGCAAAGTGCCATCCAAATCCGTAGCCAACAGTTTTATCTTCATAAAAATGCCCCCTTGTGGTATTTTTATTTTTCCTAATATAATCAGTACTTCTATTTTCTCACATCCCGCTGAAATTGCAAGGGAAAAGTCGAATATGTTATACTGTTGATGTAAATTCGTAAAATTCACGAACAGAGGGGATTTAATCCAATGATAAAAAAAATTTTCATCGCCATCGGCCTGCTGCTGATGATTACCGGCATCTTCGGCCTGTCCTACACCTGGCATATCGACCATCGTACAGCCGAGAGTCTATCCGCCTACTGCCGCATCGATTTCCAAACCTCCCATACCGCACAGGGCAAGCTCGAAGGCGCGGTGCTCACCATTTGGGACTGGCGCTATGACAGTGCCAAACTCAAAAACGAAGCCATCCTCTATACCGATGGTGACGCCTGGGAAATGAAGGCCGCCACCAAGCAGACCCCGCCGCCCCACGACAGCCGCGACCATGCCTGGCAGAATGAAAACAAACTGTTCGTCGAACTGCCCCGCTCCAGCCTGCCCGCAATCAAAAAAGCGGAAACCGTACGGTTCCGCTTCTACTACGATAATGGACAGACAATTGATTTGCCGCTGAATGAGCCAGATTTAGAGTATTGGAAGCGACAAGTTCAGTAAATTCGTTATAGGAAGATAGTCCGGCGGGGGCGGGCAGCTATTTACCCCGACTGCGCTTAGACGGCAGGCTAAACAGATTTTTTGCCTTGATTTAGCGGGAACGGCTTAAACTCACTTCGTTCAAACAAAAGCCTTTTCCCGCTAATATTAAGGTGGGCAAAAATCTGTTCTTCACGCCTGCCGCCCAACGCTTCGCTGGGGCAAATAGCTGCCCGCCCCCGCCTCCGTGTTTTTGCATGCTGTATTACAAAACCACAAATCTCCCAAAAGCCTTCTCCTCTAGTGGAGTTAAGTGCCAATGCCCTGGATGAGATGAACCTCTAATCAGCAACCTACCAACTAGCCGCCAGCGGTGATGCTTGCCTAAGCGGAGCGTCAGGCGAGTGAGCGTAAAGAAAAATCTCCTTTGCCCACCTTAATATCATGGTTAAAAGTCTACTGTTTGAGCGTAGCGAGTTTTGACTTTTAGCCATGCTTAATTAAAGGCAAAGGAGATTTTTTAGCGAGCCGCCGAGCACCGCGTGGCAAGCAGCACCGCTGGCGGCGTACTTCGTACTTCGCACTTAAAAGGGCTTAACGGTATATCCTCGGCACCCGCGCACTAAGCAAACACGGCACCTCGTAATTAATGGTATTGCCCCAGCGCGCCACCTCATCAATGGTCAGACTGTCGCTGCCAAACAATGTAATCTCGTCCCCAATCTGCACATGGGGAATGTCCGTCACATCCACCATCACCTGGTCCATGCACACGCGCCCGGCAAGCGGCGCTTTCTTGCCATGAATCTCCACAAAGCCCTCTTGTCCATAGGCACGGATATAGCCATCGGCATAGCCAATCGGCAGGGTAGCAATGCGGCTTTCGCGCTTCGCGGTGAACTGCCGCCCATAGCCAATGCTTTCGCCTGGATGCAGGGTCTTAACCCAGACCACTTTGGCTTTTAGGCTCATCACCGGCTGCAAGTCAATCGGATGGGTAACTTCCTCAGACGGCCACATGCCGTACTGGATAACGCCCGCCCGCACCATATCAAAATGTGCTTCAGGGATTTCCAAAATCGCCGCCGATTCTGCAATATGCTTGATTGAAAGTTTTATCCCACGGCTTTCCACAGCCGCAATTGCATCCTTAAACGCCGCCAGCTGCTGCTTCGTATACGTCTTATCCTTGCTGTCGGCCGTGGCAAAATGAGAGAACATGCCCTCGATTACCAGCCCCGGCAGCTCGGCAATCCTTGTGGCCAGCTCGCCGATTTCCTCCGGACGCACACCGATACGCCCCATGCCCGTGTCCACTTTCAGATGGATGCGGGCTTTTTTCTGCTGGCGCTGTGCCTCCTCAGATAGCGCCTTAGCCAAGGATAATTCACATACTACCTGTGTCAAATCATAATCCACAACATCCTTGGCATCTTCCGGCATAACCAACCCGAGCACCAAAATCGGCGTAGTAAAACCTGCCTGCCGCAGTTCTATACCTTCGGACAGGGTTGCCACAGCCAGATATTCTGCCCCTTCCTCAACAGCCACTCTGGCCGCCGCCACAGCACCATGACCATAGGCATTTGCCTTGACCACCGCACAGAGTTTCACCCCTGCCGCCAGCTGTTTTTTGATTTCTCTATAATTATGACGTAACGCCTGCAGATTGACTTCGGCCCAGACCGGACGATTTGGCATTACCCCCACACTCCTTTTACGCAAATTTCATTACTAAGTATAGCAAAATGGTATAGTTAAGTCTATAATAATAGTTATGAGTAAAATGCTAAAAAAAGCGGATATTGTGCTAATTGTCCTGCTCTTTGCCCTCTCCCTGCTGCCGCTCGTCAAATTTGGCCAGCCGGAACCCGCCTGTTATGCCGAAATCCGGCAGGCGGGCAAGGTCATCGAACGCATCCAGCTGACGGGTCATACAGGTGTTACGGAACTTACAACCACCTACAAAACAGACGGACAGGAAAAACACAATCATATCCGCATAGAAAACGAGTACATTGCGGTGACAGCTGCTGACTGTCCCGACAAAATCTGTATACAGACAGGGGCCATCTCCCACGCCGGAGAAATCATCGCCTGCCTGCCCCACCAATTAATTATTGAAATCAAGAGTGAATAACCCATGGAACTGAAAAACTATCTATATATCGCCCTCTTGACGGCTATTTCACTGGTGCTTTTTCTCGTGGAAGGGCTAATTCCCCTGCCGTTTATCGCTCCCGGCGCCAAGTTAGGACTGGCCAACATCGTCACCGTCTGCGCCCTCTATACGTTAGGCTTTCGCGCCAGTTTCTTCATCGTCCTCCTGCGCACCGGACTGGCTTCCTTTTTCGGCGGAGGGCCTACGGTCTTTCTCTATAGCCTGGCAGGCGGCCTCATCAGTCTTTCCCTAATGGCCGCCTTAAAAAATACCAGCCGCTTCTCCATCTGGGGCATCAGCGCAGCCGGCGGTTTCAGCCATCACCTTGGCCAGCTCTTTCTGGCTGCCCTCGCCGCAGATACCCTGAACATCTTCCGTTACCTCCCTATCTTAGGCCCTTGCGGCCTCATTACCGGACTTTGCATCGGCTGGCTGTCTATAAAAATATTAAAAATTCAGACATTGCATTGACAGATGTTGCAATTCCTGCTATCATTAGAGTAGGGTTATTATCCGTGGAATTAAAAGGAGGAAGCAACATGGATGTGAAAGTTATGCCTATGCTCCCCCACAACCACATGGAGGAGATAAAGAATCAGCAAAACCATCTTTTGAGTGTTATCGCGATGGCAAAAACCGCGAAAGAAGATGAAGCCTCCAGTCTACCGCCGCTGCATTCGCTAATGGCCCGTTTGGACGCTGTACAGGGACTAAAGGAATTGGAAACCTTCAGTCAGGAACCGCCTCAGCCTGCTTTTGTTGTGGATTTCAAAAGCAAGCAGCAGGAATTATCCATTTATGCGCAAGATGCTTTCAAAGTTGAACTGAACAGTCTATGACACAAAACCCCGTCAGAACGTTATTACACGTTACTGACGGGGTTTTTGATTATGATAAATCACCAAAATTGGCCAGTTTTATGCCTTTATGGGCTAAGAGTTCCTGGACCTCCTCGTTACATACCGCATGGAACTCGGCTTCATAATCATGCTGCCAGCCGGTTACCTTAATCAAGGGCGCATTCTCCAGCCCCGGATGCAGCATCACTTCCACAGAACCATCCGTGAAGTTTTCGGCCAACTCTTTCATGAAGTCAGCCGTCACTGCGCCGCCGGCCACTTGCCCAACAAAATTATCCGGGCAGGCAAAGCCCTGCGCTTTTGCCTGCCGCCGGTCAATACAGGACAAGGTTTCCAAGCCAAATTTCCCGACCAAATCGCCAAGGCCCGGCCACGGGGTAAAAGGATTGCCATAAATCCCTCGGGAAATCCGCACACGTTTAATCCCACGCTCTGCCGCGAGTTTCAAGGCCAGCGGAAATATCCCCGGCAGCATATGCATATGCTGATGGCTATCCACATGGGTCGGCGTAATACCTGCCTGCAGCACCTTATCCAGCTGTGCCGCCAATTCCCGCTCGATATCTTCATGGGCAATTTTGCCCTGCACATAATGCTTTACAAAGGCACCATGGTCAGGCAAAAAACAGCCATCATTAACAGCTAATGTCGGTATTTCTGCGGCGGGGAGCACTGGCTTGCCGTCCACCAATGTCAAATGCACGCCCACACCTAACTGTGGGCGTTTTTTCGCAATCTCAACGGCTTCCGCAAAATACGGCTCACCAGCCATCAGACTAGTTGACAATAAGCCCTTTTTATCCACGGCCTCTGCCACCGCCTGATTGATTAGCGGCTGACGGCCAAAATCATCGGCATTGACAATCAGCTTTTTCACTTTTCTACCTCTTGATTCTTAATCAGATACAAGGGACGATTCTTAACCTCCGTATAAATACGGCCCAGATATTCCCCCATAATGCCCAAAATAATCAGCTGTGCACCGCCGAACAGAGACATGCACACCATGATGGTCGTCCAGCCGGATACGGCCTCGCCGTTGATATATACATAAAGAGCATGCACAGTAAAGCAAACACTGAGAAAGGCCAGAAAAATGCCCATGATAAAAGCCGTTCGCAAAGGCAGTACCGAATACCCCACAATGCCATCGACAGCCAGCTTCACCATCTTTTTCAGCGAGTACTTGGACTCGCCGGCAAAACGTGGCGGCGCCACAAAGGGAACTTCGGCAAAGTTAAAGCCCAACAGCGTAACAATGCCCCGCAGGAAACGGTCATGCTCCCGATACTGATTCATAGCATCCACGGCCCGCCTGTCGAGCAGGCGGAAATCCGACCCGCCGGGACGGATATGCACATTGGACAAATTGTTGATGAGCTGATAATACATTTTCGAGGTTTTCTTCTTTAGCCAGGAAACCCCCTGCGTATCCTGACGAATGGTCTGAACAATTTCGTAGCCTTCCTCCCACTTAGCCAACAAAGTTGGAATAAGTGCAGGCGGGTGCTGCATATCGCCATCCATGGAGATGACTGCATCTCCTTTGGCATGGTCAAGACCACAGGTCAACGCAATCTGATGTCCTCTATTGCGGGATAATGCCAGCACCTTGATATTCTCATACTGTGCCTGCAGGCCCTCCAATAGTTCCAGACTGTTATCCCTTGAGCCGTCATCTACAAATAACAAGTCCCATTTATACGGCTGCTTGTCCATAACCTCCTTAACTGCATTAGTGAAATGCAGGATATTCTCCCCTTCGTTATAGACTGGCACAACAATCGATACACTTTTCAATGTTTGTCTTCCCCCTAGTCAGCTGCTCGATAGTACAAACTATTTCTGCGTCCCTTCTCCAGTAACGTCCATTTGCCCGGCAGCTTTTTCTGTAAATCTTCGAAACTTTTTTCTCCCACAATCACGAGCATCGGCTTATCTCTTTCCACTGCCTCAAAACTGAACTTAGGAAGTATATTCGTTACACTCCAATCCAGCTTACGCTCCTCATCCAACTCTTCCTGCGATACAAGGTCCTTGATAAAGTGCCCACTGTAATAAGTGAACGCCACCACGCCATCGCTCCGCCCAAAGCTATATGGCTCCACGCCCTGCTCCAGATAAGGCTTTGCCGCCATAGCCATGCCATAGGACGAATGACGCTCCATCTGCGGAACTGCTACCCCAAAAAGCAGTCCCCAATAAACCACCGCCATCACAGCCACACCATAAAGCAGTTTCTTTCCCCAGTTGCAGAAGTGGCGCGCCATCAAAAGAACCACAGGGAACATATACGGAAAAGTATAGGTAACATATTTTGTAGCGAAACACTGAAAGAGCGCAAACACCGTTACCGCCCACACCAGCAGGAAACGTGTATTCGTATCCAGTTTCAGGCGCCAACCTCTGCGCCATCTTTTGATAAAAGCAGGAATGGCTGCCCATGCCCACGGAAAGAAACCCGCTAAAAAGATGCCAATGTAGTAATACCAGACATCATCACGAGGGTGTTCGGACACAGTTGCCCGCATCACATTATGAACCCCCAGGAAAATATCAATAAAATCCTGTCCATGCTTCATATACATGGGCACATACCAAATGCCTGCGACCAACCCGAACAAGACAAAGCCGCCCAGCAGCTGTTTTACCAACAGCGCCTTGAAATCCCTCTGCCACAGCAAAAAGAGCACGATGATAAGCCCCGGCAGAACCAAACCAATCGGGCCTTTATCTAATACCGCCACTCCTGCAGAAGCAAAGGCCAGATAATACCAGTTATAATTTTTCTGCTGATAACCACAATAAAAGGCAATCAAGGTCAAAGACACCGTCAGCAGCAAGGTCATATCTGTAACGACCGCATGGCCCACATACCAGGTTTCCAGGGAAGTCGCAAAAAGCAGCGACGCCGCAAAGGCAATTTTGGCATTATACAGCCTTTTCCCCCACCAGTAAAGCAAGGCTATCGAGGCCAGTACCGTCAACGCCGGTGCCAAACGCGCAGCAAAATTGGTAAACCCAAAAAGATTAAATGCTGCCGCTAATTCCCAATAGAAAAAAATCGGTTTATCAAACCAATAATTCCCAAAGATACGCGGAGAAAAATAATCATCATAGAGCAGCATTTCCCGGGCTGTTTCTGCATAGTTGCATTCCACAGGGTCCGTTATGGTCAACAGATGATTCCCCACTATATAAAGCAGAAGCCACAGACCTCCCAATATCCAAAGATGCTTTTTCTCATTTAACATTCTTCTTTGCGCCTCCAAAAGCAAAATACTTCACCAATACATAAGTGATAGGCACCGCCAATACAGCCGCCAACAAATAGCTGACCACTGGAGGCATCCCCAACAGATTGTAGCAAAGCCCCACCACCAAATTTTCACAGATAAAATTGGGCACATAAGACAACGCAAACTTGCCATAACCCTTCCATGTCAGCGGACTTGGAAAAATCCATACACCATTCATGATATAGGCCATCACATTACTGGCAAAATACCCAATCACAAAAGCGATGTTGGCATCCAAAACGATATCCAGACACAGCCACGCAAAGAATGAGCAGGAAAATGTATTAATTATCCCCACCAGCACAAATTTTATAAATCGCCAATCAAAAAGTTCTTCACGAACCTTACGTAAAATCATATCGGCCAAAAACGTCCCTCCATAAACGTTATTTAAAGGTCACCACCAAACCATAATACTACACCGACTCCCGCTAGTCAATGAAGTTTCCTTAACATAAAATTAAATCATTTTCCTCCAATATATGCCAAGCCCGCTAATACGAACAAAGCCTGCTACAAACAAAGCCCGCCCTGCGGGTGATGGTTTTCCGCAGCGTTTGACAAGCCTGTCTCAACGAAGGGAAGCTATTACTCATACAACATGAACAAAGCCCGCCGGACCGGTGATGTTTTTCCGTAGCTTTTGACAAGCTTGTCTATGGCGAAGGAAAAATATTACCGGTCCGGCGGGCGTCTTAATGTGCATATGTTAACTACCACTTAATCCCCAATATCTTCTCCAGCAATTCCTCCTCCGAGCTCGCCTCAATCTCCACAATATTACGCGGCGGCAGCTTCGCCTGTTCCTTTTCCTTCTCCACTGCTTCTTTGGCGGCTTTCTCCTTTTCCTCAGCCTTCTTTTCTTTTGCTTCTTCCAGCCGTTCCTGCTGCTCAGCATTCATCTTTTCCAACTGGGCAAAGAGCTTCATATTGCCTTCATCGTCAAAGGTAATCGCCACCTGCTTAAAATGCACGCCTTCACCGAGTTTGCCACTGTCTTCAAGGCGCTTGGTCATATCAATGGCCGATTCCATCTGACCGATAACCTTTTCTGCATATTCATCATCACTGGCCATATGCTCCAATTCTTCTTTGGTAAAGACCACCGAATACTGCTTGGTGCCCTTATCCATATAATTCTTCATGTCCTCCTGATTTTCGGCCACGAAAAAATCATAATCCCCATACTTCTCCTGCAGTTTGGCAAACAAATCCTGCGCCTTCTGCGAAAGCTGCGTACCGCCGGCCTTCTGCTGCCCAGCTAACGCCAGTCCATCCGCCGACAACTCCACCTGCGTCTCCGGCATATACGGAGAAAACGGCTCCTGTGCCTGCTCCTTCTTCTGCGCACTCTGTCCTTTCTTCCCCACCTGGCCCATATTCTGATAAAACGAGGCCGCAAAATTCGTACTGATGTTATTCGACATGACAATCTCCTCCTGTGACAAAACCGAAATCCTTTTCAACGCCCCCAACAGGGTATAGATAGTTATTATCAGTATAGCATGCTATGTTTATAACAAAACTTAACAAATAATATTACCGTTTTTAATAAACTTTATTGCTCATTAACTGCTCTCGACAAGCCGAGTAAGTGGGAAGACCTCACCAAGCAAGCGGTCTACGCAGCAACTACTACAACTGGACGTAGCACTACGCCCTCTATCCCATAGGCATTAGCTATTTGGGAATACCTATTGTTTTTGCTATTTTCAAATAGGCGGCTTTGCCGCTGAACGAGGTGTCTACGTTGCCTAATGCACTTTTACATTATCAGCGGGGCGGTGTTTCAGCCATCTTCCTGACAAAAACCTTTCTAAGGCACAGTTTTCGTAGGTTCGTTATATTTATTATAACGAAATATTTAATGTTTGAGAATAGTTTGTTTATTTTTTACTATATATTTTCAGACTTTTACAAGATACAACCAATGTATACAGATACTTTTTATTCGAAGCACAAGGCGGAGGGGGAGGGAGGCAATAACTTTCGTCTGCTTATGCAGGCTTGCCTAACGCTGCCGAAAGTCATCGCCTCCCTCCCCCTCCTTGGGCTTAGCATAAATCTGACACTACGATATCATTGACAATTGTTCCCTTGGTGGAGCAACCGACTAGATTTCTCCGTACAGATACCTATCAAAAGGTAAGACCTGTCCGCAACAACTTACAACGTACAAAAGCCGTGGGGGCAGATGATGTTTTTCCGGCGCGTTTGACAAGCCTGTCTAAGCAAAGGAAAAATATTATCTGCCCCCCACGGCGTCTTACCGCATAGATGTAAACCAAAATATATACTACGAAAGCAGCCCGGCGGCTGATTATGCTTTTCCGCAGCTTTTGACAAGCCTGTCTATGGCGAAGGAAAAGTATGATCAGCCGCCGGGCGTCTTTACATATAGATGTAAACCAAAAACTATATTCCCTTGCGTTCCCTAGCCTTTGCAATCAATGCTTCTGCCTGTCGAAACGCTCCGGGCAGGTACTCTTCCTCCCACTCGCGTCCAGCTTTCTCGCTCTTTTTAATCGCCTCCCAGTCAACAGATTCCACTGCCGCCCCCGCAAACACATGCGGGTGCCGCCGTTCCATCTTATCGCTGACGGTCTTAGCTACATCATCCAGATTAAACAGTCCTGCTTCTTCTGCCAGCCGGGCATGAAAGACGACCTGCAGCAGCAGGTCGCCCAATTCCTCTTT
>CACZIV010000001.1 GCA_902781305.1 Pseudoselenomonas ruminantium | reverse complement strand
CTTGCGCTGACTTTCCTGCCGCTTGGCAGCAACCTCTGCATCGATGCGCAGTTCACATTCAATCTGGCTGCTGATACGCGCCCGGCCTTCGTCTGACAAGCGCCTGTATTTTTCTATCAATTCTCCTTCATCTGCAAAAATACGCATATAGCAGACTTCCTCATTCTTTGTCACGAAATTCCAATTCCAACTCTACATCAAGCTTCACATGAGCTAAGCAGACCTTTTGCTTTTTGTCGGATAACTGATGAAAATGCTCTAACAGCTGCCTGTCACGAGGCAGCAAAACCAGGTTATCCGATTCACTTGTATTGCAACCAACCAACTCGTTAAGGGAAATCCTATAGAACCTGGCCAACTTGACCAGCCCATCTATGTCTGGAGTACGCCTGCCACATTCATAATTCGCATATGTGGCACGCACGACCCCCATAGCTTCCGCGACCTGTTTTTGCTTATATCCGTAAAACTCGCGCCATTCGAGTAATTTATTATTGATATCAATCATGAATCATGTTTCCTCAAATAAATAATCATACATATGTGTACCGCTAAACATTAAGCCGCATTATTTATGTACATAATTTTTAATTTATGTTATGATAGCTATGAAAAGCAACTCCATGTTATAATATTATAGAAAGGTGATGCACTATGGGACTTCTCGAATACGACCCGCCCAAGAGATATCTAGAACTCATTGAACAGTTCCGCCTTATCGATGATACCTTCTTTGATGTCTGCTTTGACGGCAGCAACGCATGTATGCAGTTGTTGCTCCGTATTTTCTTTGCTCGCGATGATATCATCGTCAAAGAAGTTGTCACCCAGCGTTCTGCACAAAATCTTTATGGACGCAGCGCAAGATTTGATGTTATCGCCGTAGACAGTACCGGCAAAATCTACAACGTAGAAATTCAACGTGCTGACGAAGGTGCCAATCCCAAACGTGCCCGCTTCAACCACAGTCTTATCGACTCACGGGAAATCAACAAGGGTACTAAGTACAAGGACTTCCCCGAAGTTTGGGTTATCTTTATCACCGAAAATGATATCTTTAGCAAAATGTGTCCCATATACCACATTGACCACATCATCAGAGAAGTAAATCAACCCTTTGACGATGCCGCTCATACTGCATATGTAAATGGTGCTTACAGGGGCACTGATGCATTAGGCCTGCTCATGCAGGACTTCTTCTGCCATGATCCAGCAAAAATGCACTATACAGAGCTGGCTGAACGTGCCGACTTTTTCAAGCATAAAAAAGAGGGGGTTAACACCATGTGTAAAATAATGCAAACACTTCACGATGAAGGACGTGCCGAAGGGCGTGTTGAAGGACGCGCTGAAGGGCAACTTGAAATGGCCACTAACACCGCACTCGATATGCTCCGTGCCAACGAACCTATAGAGAAGATTATCAAATATTCCCGCCTATCCGAAGAACGTATCAAAGAACTTGCTTTGCAACTTCATTAATTCATGAGAAATATTTTCATCTGAGATAAACTCGTCAGACTGTAAGCTTAAACACTTGCAGTCTGACTTTCTTAATGCCATTTGACGAGTCAAATCTACTCGCCAAATTTATATGCATGATTCGATTTTATTCGTCTACATCGAGTTCCTGCAGATATTTGTTAAAACTCAGCCCCAAATCAGGCCTGCGCAGAGCATATTCCACCGTAGCCTTCAAGAACCCCAGCTTATCCCCCACATCATAACGGATACCCTCGAAATCGTAAGCATAAACCGGTTCACGATGTGCCAGTACCCGCAGCGCATCCCAACTCTATATCAAGCTTCACATGGGCTAAGCAGGCCTCTTGCTTTATTTCAGATAACTGATGAAAATGCTCTAACAGCTTCCTGTCACGAGGCAGCAAAACCAGGTTATCCGATTCACTTGTATTGCAACCAACCAACTCATTAAGGGAAATCCTATAGAACCTGGCCAACTTGACCAGCCCATCTATGTCTGGAGTACGCCTGCCACATTCATAATTCGCATATGTCGCACGATTGACGCCTATAGCTTCCGCAACCTGTCTTTGTTTATACCCGTAAAACTCGCGCCATTCGAGCAATTTATTATTGATATCATTCATGAAATATGTTTCCTCAAAAATACAGGCTTTTTGCAACAATCACTCCAATCTTCACTAAAAAAATTTTAAATACTGTATTATCATCTTATATTTACCTCTAGATGACAACTTTATATCTTCGACAGTCTTAATTGTTACGGTTAGTCCATTCCCTAATTTTTCTATTACTCGTCGCTGTATTTTTGCCAGTTCTTCTTGCGTAAGCATCGTTTCCGGTTTTATATTCATGATTACTTTACCTGTTTCTCTCTGCACAAATTGATAAGCAGCAACATTGGCAAAAGTATCATCATGAAAGTTAATAGCCGCAACAGATATCTGTTCTCCATCCTTACCATATAGAACCTCTGCATCATGATGACCTTGTATCGAAAAACCATCTGTTTCATTTCCTGTCACATAGTCATCCACTACATAACGGATAAGTGGCATTTGCCGGTTCACAAAACCTGTAACGATAGGTTCTCCATTATCGCTTAGTTCTGTTACGCCATAAGCAGAATTAAATTGATATACGTCATTTATCTCCTCAGCAAACACAGCCCGTTCAGAATGTCCGTAAAACATTGCTATTGGCGCAGCCAAAACAGTATTTATCATTTCTCGCTGATAGTCATATAAATTTTCACTGATTAAGAATATCGCTTTAAATCGCTTTTGTAGCTCAATCCCCGCCTGTCTGCAAAGCCTGCAAAAATTATATACAGCAGACGGATAGCCGTATATAAAATCTGCACCATATTTATCAATAGCATCCATATATAATTCTATATTGCTATTACTCATTCGCATAGGATTTAGGCGAATCTCTCTGTACAAAGGATTTATCTCACTGAGTTTTTTACCAAAATCAACACCACGAAATGTTGCCAGTTTGCTCATCCTATAATCATAACCAAACTTTGACCAATAATGGTATACAAACGCCCATTCACGGAATATTGCCTTGCGCTCCATCATAATTTTCACCGGCTTGCCAGTTGTCCCGCCAGTACTGACCTCATAGTAATCTAAATTTTCATCTGACATTATTTCCGCAAAATGCTCCTGCAAGTCCGCCTTGGTGAGAAGTGGCAACACTTTTAAGTCCGCAATACTGGTAAGCTCCTGCGGACAAAAGCTATACTTTACAAAAAGTTCTCGGTAATACGGACAATGTTCCTGCGCGTAAATGAGCAGTTCCCTTAACTTAGCGAGTTGATGCGCCTTGCGTTCTTCCACGCCCATATCATCAAATTGTCTAAGTTCCTTATATTGATTAAAAAAATCAATATTTTTTGTCAGACGGCTTCTAATAATTCCGGCAAAAGGACGCTTCGCCCAGTATGGCATCTTCTCATTAAGCTTTTTAATATGTGCGATGTTCACACCATATTCCCCCATTTACGTTTCAATTTTTCTACTAATGACAAAGCTATACTATGCTTCAAACCATATAAAGAAATCGCATACAGAAAACCACCTATGCACACAGCATGTAAAAGTGTCAAAATTAAACTAAAAATACTGCTGTCAGCAGATATGCTAAGAAAATTCTGTCCCAGAATCATTATTACAGTAGCGAGTATTACCTTCCCAAATTCCTGTCCATTATATGCCAACCAACCAAGTCCTACGGCTTTGCGCCAAAGATTGATTGCTGCAAAAATAGCTGCCAAGGATGTTGCCAGCCCAAGACCACATACTCCCATATATTGAACCAACAATACGCTGAGGAAAATATTTAACAATGCACATACTACACCATTTTTCATCGGTGTCTTAGTATCCTGCATGGCATAAAACATCTTTGTAAGTATTTCCCTTACTCCCATGCCCACCAAACCTAGTGCAAAAAATATCAATATCGAAGCTGTAAGCTCAACTGCCTCTCCAGCAAATGCACCGCGCTTGAAAATCAATGATACAATTTCTCTGCTAAAGTAAATCGTTTCTGCCATGATTGGCAATAAAACCAATACAACCACAGAATTCAGTTTCATGGATAAAGCAGAAAATTCTCTAATATCCTTGCTAATAGCAGTCTTAGACAAACTTGGAAAAAATACGGCTGTCAAACCGCCTAAAATCACACTACTGATCATCATAATAAGTTTTCCGGCATAATCCAAGGCCGCCACACTGCCACTATCGAAGCTGGAAGCCAAGGACTTGCCTACAATCGTATTGATTTCATTTACCGCACTGCCGAGAAAAACAGGCAACAGTAAGGGCAGAAGACTTATGACATATTTATCCTTTAGCATGATAAACACAGGATTTAGGGATATATGCCATAATTTGTTTATCCGGATAGAATACACATAAAACAAAACCTGTGAACAAATCCCGAACAAGGTTCCCCACACAAAAAATGCCGGATTGCCGATGTAATGTGCCATAAATAAGGAAATGATAATCACCAGATTACCTACTGCTGGAACTATACCAATGACCCGAAATTGTTGATGATATTGCAAATATGCGCCTAAAATATTCATGACACTCATAAATATCAGGCAGGGCAATAAAATACGGACGAATTCATCTGTTAAAGCAAGTGTCTCTCCCACAAACCCCGGTGCAAACAACCGCACCAGCTGACCAGAGAACATCTCCCCCAACACGACCAATGCCAAGCACAGGATAAACACCAAAACTACTAGATTGCAGGTAAATCGTTCAGCCCGCTTCTTGCCAACATCTTTTTCGACCTGGGCAAAAACAGGTATAAAGGTAGCCGCCAAAGCAGTTCCTAATGCCTGTATAAATACCGTTGGTATGCTGTTCGCTATGACATAAGCATCTGTTACCGGGCCTGTGCCATAGAATTGGGCGACTAACACCTCTCTCCAAAAACCAAATACTTTAAAGAATATGTTTGAGCATATTACAAAAATTACTACACGCAATTACATCACATCACTAATTCTATCTTCTTTCTTAATCATAGTACTTATTGGCCACATATGCTACTGTAAAAAAGATGCCCGCCATAGGGCTGCTGAGCACATGCCCGCCCAAAAACATGACAACCAAAAATAACAAATAAGAAAATTTCACATTAACAATATTATTCCGATGATACTTATTCATTATTACAGGTTTTAATAGATAATATGTAACAATTAACATTGCAAAAATTCCGTAAAAGAAACCAATATCAAAAATATCCATTTCAGGTCCACCATATGATAATATCGGATTTTTCCCCAAAGTTAATTTTTCTCCTCCAGAAAATCCTGTCCCAAATAAAATATATAAAATATTATCTGTCCATTCACTAAAAGCAGCTTGCAAAGCTATATTCCTGCCACTCATCAAAAAAGTGAATAAATCCATTTTCTCTAAAAAAAATTGCCATCTCGATAATATTTCAGAACCTATTTCTGACATCAAATATGTATATATGATAAGACCACTTATTATTATAAAAAGAACTGTTCCTATTAATATTTTAATATTTTTTTGGACTACAACATTAACGACTCCATAATATAGCAAGATAACTATGATCCCTATCAAACCTGTTTTAGTTGCCTGTGAAGCTGTAGCCACAATAACAACCAAGGCTCCTAATAAATCATATCTATCAGGACTGCTAAAATATAGTGGATATATCCATATACTTGCGCCCCAAACCAGCAAAGCAGTAAGAGCATTCACCTCAATAAATAAGCCTTTGCTCGCCCCGGCATATGTAAGGCCAAATCCACTCGCTTTGGATATTAAAATAATTACTGCAAAAATCAATATCGTTTTCTTGCACCATGTTAGCAAATCCACGATAGTTACAAATTTTCTTTTGCAGGAACAATTAACTAATAGCAAAAAAAACAGCACATAGAAATATCTCGATGTTACTGTTACCGACACTGCAATATCAGACATAATATAATCAGATAAGAATACATCTCTTATAATAGATAAACTAAATAACGAAAAAGCTAATGAAAAAATCTTAAAATTTATATTTGCTAACAGATATAATATAAAAGCAATTATCGGTATTCTGATTATCTGTCCAAACACAACAGGTAATCCCAAAGTCATGGCTAAGCCATTAAGTCCATCGATAAACGGCGTACAGTATATCAATAGTCTTATTGCATTATAGTACGACATCAGTCCATCTTCCTCATAATCAGCTAATACTAATTTCTTGCCTATAATTGTCAAACATATACTTACTTTTCGATTGATATGCTTTATTTGCCATAGAAGAATAATTTAATTTATTATAATAAATTTGTTCTATTATTTTCGCGAAAGATATCCCATCATTTCTTTCAACGACTACACCTTCTCCTTCTCCAACCAGCTCTTTATTATAATGCCAGTCGCTGACTACAGCTGGAATGCCTGCAAATTTCGATTCTACGATTGCACCGCAACAACTTTCGCCTGGCCAGGTGGTCGGAAGCAGAAATAAATCGTATTCATTCATTTTTCTATAAACATTATCATTTTTACTATCAAAAGTACCTTTATAGGCAGCTTTTTTATGGCTGGCAATACCCTGCTGAAAAGTCTCTGCAAAATCCGGTTCGATTGGCCCATAAAAGTCCATTGTGTATGCAATATTTTTCTTATCAAGTTCATCCATCATTGCAAAAAGTATCTCTATCCCTTTCTGTGGATGGATACGAGAGAAAAAAAGCAATTTAAGCGGCGTATTCATTTTATGTGGTGGTACTGCATCACACCCATTCCGACAATTTGGCAACAAGGCATAATTCGTTAGTTGGAAAGGTTTGATTTCTTCAAACATTGTTTCCAATTCAAAATATAACTTATGACATTGCTTTAACAAGGCAACGAATTTCGGATTTTGAGCACAATACTCCGGCAAGGTGCTGGCCATAACGAAAATCTTTGTCCGCGCGAGCGTATTTCTACCACCGAATATTTTTAGAAATAACAGGAGCATATATACCCGTCTTTGCATTCCCAAACCAATAAAAATCTGCTGCTTTAGTACTACCGCCAGCATTACTCTTGTTATCGCATAAAAAATATAAAGAAAATTGCGTTTACATCGTTGCAAATCCACATATGCAACGTCCATATCATACAATAAATATTTCTTGATATTCAGATTTTTAGTTGTAACTCCACCATACGATGGAGGAAACTCACCTATGTAAACCAATTTTCTCATTTCATCACCTATCGTTCTATATAACCTTTCCAATACTTTTGCGGCTCAAAGTGCATATTGACTTCCCGGTAATCTGTCGGCTGACCATTTACCATACAGCAAACGTCTTTAGTCTCAGGCACAACGAACTGCAGATAATGGGCTTTTTGCGCTTGTGAAATAATTTTTAGCTTTTCGGGAGCAAAGCCCATTTGATAGACACATACATAATCCACTTCAAACGTACTATCTATCCCCCCTGCAATACAACCAGCGTTATATGGTGTTGGTCTTAAAGGGCCATCCTCCTGACCTGCTACAATGCCATCCACAATGCTGATAATATGCCGCTGAGGTTCGGAGCAAATTTTTCCGTTTTTATCGGCATAGCGGAGAATTTGGTTGAGGTCAAGGCACATCCGCCACACCGTATCATTACCATGCCAATCACCATGTCCCATCAGATAATCATAGTTGAACATATGCATTATCACACGGCGCAATACCTCAAAGGGGGCAATCATCGCAAAATAGAGAATGCTGGATAGCATGGTATTTTTAACCAGCAACTTATCAAAACCAAAGCGATTTGTATGCTTGTCTACGATAAACTTCCGGTCGAAATCAGCACCGTAAAGCCTTTCCTTATGCGGCATATCCTACAAGAAGCTTCGTTCCCGCAAATTGATAAGCCGATAGCCGTTGGGGTCGCCGGACAATTCCACACGCGTACCAGTCTTCATTGCCCGCTTTTATAATACCGGCAAACGGATTCCAGTCTTTTGTTCCGTAATGTTCTTTGTCTAAGCCCATACCATACAAAAGTTACCGTACTGCCGCATAGACATGGTTTTCTTTGTCCAATTTTTGCTCTTTTTCTCCAACAAACTCCGGATATACTTCCGGTGGGAAAAATGGAGGCGTTTTACAATAGGTCAAACCATCCTTAATCTTAACCGCTACCTTTGCCACAAGTTCAATCCTCATTTCTTTCTGCAATCCTGATTATCGTATTTAGTTTTACTTTGCCAACCACAGTCTCGACATCAAAACAAGCCTTCACGGTTTCCAGCTCACAGCCGTATCTGGGTGAAATCTCGCACGGCAGCAACACCATGCTACAAGCAGGATTATGGATATGTATCTGCCAATTCTCATCACTAAGAGACAGTCCATATATTTCTTCTTTGACCTCCCAATCCGGAGCGATGATAAATTGCTGTCGTATCACACACTTTTCCTGAATAGTAACCGTGTCCGTTATATGAATCGTACTTTCATTTTCCAAATACAGCCTGCGTCCATGACAGACATTCCCATAATTTGTAACGGCTTCTACTATGCCATAAGCCAAATCTGTTTTTTCCGGCAGCAGGTGTGTTTTTGCCCGCTGTCCCCATAGAAACGGCCCAAGCATTTGACTCTGCTCCTTATCTCCTGCCTGTACGGTATTATGCATAGCCGTTGCACGATACAAGTTGCGCCCTGCCTGCGGCACATGATAATTGCCTGTACCAGCATCGCAAAACACGGCTTTCCCATCAAGGTAAAATTGCAAAGACAATGCATCTGCATGACCATGGGCTGCAATCGTGCCAAAACCTAATGGTGCGTGGTCGATAGCCAGAACAATACACTTTTTTTCACTTTTCAGGAAAGTATAGCCGCCTTTTGCATAACAATGACTTTTGCTGCTGTCAAAAAGCTTTTTTTGTGCAGCCTGCTTTCGTGCCTGTCTGCTATATAACCAGCAAACATTTTCATGCCATTGTGGCTCAGTCACATACCGAATGGGTAATACCAAGGACATCAGCTGGAGTACATAGGCGTAATGCTCCATCGTCCCCCCCTGCAAATCCAGCAATTTTCCCTCATCGTTATCGCCAAATTCTATGGCTTTATATTCATCCAGCATAGAGTCTGCCACGAATGCACTCATTTTCTCTAACCATGTGTACCACATAGCTGGTACCGCTGTCCCAGCTGCTTTCATGGCAGGAATAAGCAAACCATAGGCTTCCATTACAAAGGTCTGATAATGCAAAGACATTTCCAAATTAACGCCATCCGGAGCATTTTGCCGTGGCAGTTCTGCCGTGAGAATCTGCATGGCTTCTGCCTGCCACTTTTTTAGTCCAAATACCAAAGCTCCCGTCAGCACTGCCCACTGCTCGATAATTAAATGATTATTGGCCGATGAAAATCGTGCTCTGTGCTTTCGCACATAAGCCAGCATATTCAAACAACCGGTCTCGATATGCTGACGCCATGTCTCTGTATCCGAGTCATAACGTAAATCTGCAAAATACAGAAATGCCGCCATATATAGCCAGTTTACAGCCCTGATGGCCATTTCCATCGGACTGGTATAGGAAATCCCCCACAAGAAGGGATTCTTGTCTGCCCAATCGTAAAAGAGCTTTTTTAGCTCTAATAAAATTGCTTCATCACCTGTGACATAATAATCCTTCGCCAGCTTGGCAAAGGCAAAATTACGGTTCAGTTCCCAATTCGTCCGCACATCGCCAATATCTTCCCGACCTGCACATTGGATATCGTAGGAAAAAATCAGCGGCCAATCGTTTTCTGTTTGAAAACCTGCATGCCAACGGGTTTTATAGGTTTGATAGTCAAAACCGGCCAATAATTTTATATTCTGGCCGATTCGGTAATCTTCATTAGCCAGGTTCAAGCCTAAGTTTCGATAGTCGGCCTTGCATGTGCCATGAAAGTAGCATGGTTCCAATATGGAATATGGCTTAGATGAAAAAATTTTGCGTTCTTTGCATTTTGTCCGCCATTCCTTAGCACGCCAGATAATTTCTGCACTGTTCATAGCACGCAGCCGATTAATTTTCCATTTGATTTTGCTGTTCATCATTCCTAATCTTTATCACTTTGGCCGGTACACCTACGGCAACAGAATTTGCAGGCAAATCCGTAATCACCACCGCACCGGCACCAATAATGCAGTTATCACCGACTGTTATAGGGCCAATGATATTTGCCCCTGCACCAACATGCACATTCTTTCCCAATTTTGGCACCTCATAGTAACCACTTGTCCCCCCTAGAGTGACATTTTGTGACAAATGACAATTTTCACCGATTATGCAGCGTTTATGAATCACCATACCAAGTCCCTGATAGCCTAAAATTGTACCTTTCCCGATATCAGCCTGATAGGGAATCACCGCCGCCCAGATTATACGAATCAAGGCTTTGAGGATAAAAGGCAGCAGCGGCACATGATGCAGATACAGCCATCTTGATAGGTAGTACCACTTATATACATCCATCATTATCACCATCAAATATGATATACATTTTCCTGCGTGAAGATATGACGTGTATCCAGCACTACTTTACCCTGCAGTTTAGCAAAATTGTGTTTGATTTCATCATGTCCGACCATGATAACCACCATATCCACATCCTGGAGGAATTTATCAAAATCGTGATACTGGGCATCGACAATATCATTTTCCACAAATGGGTCATAGCTTTTAAGATTCGGTGCCAGATGTCGATGCTGACTGCCCAGCAGCTGCAAAGTGGGCGATTCACGACAGTCATCCACATTTTCCTTGTAGGTAAGACCATACAACCCCACACGGGAAATATCATCAATCCCTTCCTGCTCCATAATTTGTTCAATACGATGCAGGACAAAATCCGGCATGGAATCATTGATTTTCATCGATTCGCCAATTACTTTCGTAAGCCCCGGATAATCGCCCACTAAAAACCAAGGGTCAACACTTATGCAGTGACCGCCAACGCCCGGCCCCGGTTGCAGGATATTTACTCGCGGATGCATATTGCAGATTTTGACAATTTCATATACATCCATACCGGCATAACGGCAAATCTTGGCCAGTTCATTGGCAAAAGCAATATTTACCGCGCGGAAAGTGTTTTCTACAACCTTGGTCATTTCGGCAGTTCGGATATCGGTAACGACTATATCGCCCTGACAGAAGGAACTATAAAGTGTCTTGATCTTTTCGCCAAATTCCTGCTCATCTGCACCGATGGTGCGGTTATTGTGCAATAGCTCGTAAACCATATTCCCTGGAATTATACGTTCCGGAGCGTGAACCAAATGAATATCTGTACCGATGTTCCAGCCGGCTTGCTCAATAACCGGACGGACAAATTTATCTATCGTTCCCGGCGACACGGTGGATTCAATAACGACTGTTGCGCCTTTCTGACAGACATCCAGCACGGCATTCACCGCATTCACCACGTATTTAGCATCAATTTTCTTACTGAATGCATCATACGGAGTAGGCACAGAAATAATATAAGTGTCCGTTACCTGATATTCCGTAGTAAATTTTATCCCGGCATTAAGTGCCTTAGCGAACAACTCGTCAAGACCGTCTTCCTTAAACGTGGTTTTCCCCGCATTTAGCGTTTCGACCAGATTCGCATTATAATCTGTGCCCACAACTTCCGCCCCATGTGTCGCCAGCATTAATGCCGTTGGTAAACCGATATAACCTAAACCTATTACATTGACCATTTTTATCATTCTCCCCTTAATTTTCCTGATACCCATGTTTCAGCATTTTCTTATATTTATACGTCAAACCTATAAAACGCAGATTCCCAATAATATATCTGCGCCACATACGGCGTGGCTCCTGAATAAAACGATAGAACCACTCTAGGCCATGCTCCTGCATCCATTTTGGTGCTCGCTTAGTTACACCAGCCACCACATCAAAAGTACCGCCAACTCCCATAACAAAGGGTATACCGATATCATTCAGGTATTTGTTTACCCAATATTCCTTCTTCGGAGAAGAAAACGCCACAAAGAGCATATCGGCCTGAGACTTGCGCATATCTGCGATAATTTCCGGTTCATCTTCAGCTGTAAAATAACCATTACGCCAACCGGCGATTTGTAAAGTTGGATATTTTTCTTCCAGTATTTGCTTTACCTGCTGTACAACTTCCTGTTTTGCTCCAAACAGATAAATTCGATAGCCACGCTTTGCCGCTAGTTTTATCAGCTCATGAAACAAATCAATGCCTGTCACCCGTTCCTGCAGGGGAACACCTAACTTTTTTGCTGCCCAGACAATGGAGGCTCCATCGGCATTGATTAGCGGACAGCTATTCACAATTTCCCGCAGTCGTTCATCGTTTTCCATCAGATTAACTTTGGAAGCGTTTATCACAACGTGCTGCACTGGTTGTCGCTTTTGTATATACGCCTCGACTTGTTCGACCGTTTCTGCCATTGATAGAGCATTCACATAGGTATTTAAAATAGAATATCTTTTCAAATCTGTCATTTGTTAATTCGTCACCTTCTTATATAGCCACAACAGTCGCGCGCATGCACCAGCTATGCCTGTTAAAACGCCTAAAGCCAGCATCATGGATAGCTTTGGAAAAGACGGTTTATCATCACGGGGCAGATTGGCAGAATCTACCACCTGGATATCCATGCTTTCCATCGCTTTTTGTAGCTTGTTTTGCTGCAACTGTTTCACTAAATTAGTATATAAACCTTCCTTGAGCGCCACATCCCGCTGCAAATTCAAATATTCTAAAACATCTTTCGGAAATTCATCCAGTTCCTTTTCTTTTTCCTCTCGACGAGCCTTTACAGCCGACTCACTAGCCTGAGCAACTGCTATGCCCGCCTGGGCAGCAGCCTGTTCCTGCAGTAATGCTGCCTGCGCAGGATTTAGGCTTGAATATTTGGAAGCTACCAGCGTACCGACTTCCTGTTGCAAACGAGAATTTAATTCCTGTAATTTTTTTTTCATAGAAATTACGGATGGATGATCCTCCGTGTAGCGTTCCCGCATTGACACCAGTTCTATCTGTGCTTCAACTATTTTTCCCCGCATGTTCTGTACTACAGTATTGTCATTTACGTTGTACTGTCGGCTGCGCTCTGCCATATCTCCTAACGTACCATTGACACTTGTAAGTTTGGCTTGCAATGCTTTTTCCTTTACTTGCAACTCACCTAACGTATCATCAAAAGCATTCATCTTGTTTACCGCCGCCTTAGCCTGTTCGTCCGGACTGTAGACCTTATGTTCACGCTGATATTCGGCAAATTTGGTTCTGGCATCCTCTGCTTCTTTTTTCGCATCCTTAATTTGATCATCCCAGAATTTCACCAACAAACTTTGGGTTTGTTGATTCATGCCAGTTTGCAAAGTCAAAAAATTATCTACCACTGCCTGTGAGATCATCTGCGCCTCTTCCGGACTTTTCCCCTTCGCTGTAACTGCAATCAAATCGGTAGATTCCGTATTTTTGAAACTTAGTCGCTTTTTAGCAAAATCAACAGCTTCCGGTTTTTCCTTTTCATCTTCCCATTCCAAATTATCGATAATCGGCTCCAATACATTGCGTGATTTCATCAGTTCGATATAACTGTTTGGCAAAGAGCTTTTGGAAAATCCCGTGGATATTCCCAATGCTGCGGCAGAACTTATCATCGAATTCAGCGCCGAATTAGCCCCATTAGTATTACGAACCTGAACCAGTGTCGTAGATTCATACGTTTTAGGCAGTACTACTGTCAATAATAAGGACACAGCCATACACCCCGTTACCACACCTACCAGCTGCTTCTTATTGCTCAATGCAATTTTTCGTAATTTCCTCACATCTATACTATCTTCAACCTGTTTTTGCTCCATATTTTCCGTCTCCTTCAAACTTAATAAGCTCCCTTCCCAAATATTACTGCTGTAAATGTTTTGGCCAAGTACATAATGTCCAGCCATACCGACCAGTTTCTTACATACCACGCATCCATGGTGACTCGTTCCTGAAAACTGACATCATTTCTGCCGCTTACCTGCCAATAGCCGGTGATTCCCGGCATACTCATGGTTATGGTACTGAGTTCCTCGCCAATATCTTCTTTTTCTCGTGGCAGGTATGGTCTTGGCCCTACAAGGCTCATATCGCCTTTTATAACATTGAGTATCTGTGGCAGTTCATCAAGGCTGTATTTACGCATCCATATGCCGGCCTTAGTAACCCGTGGGTCATAGTCACGCAGTTTGGCGTATTCCTTCCATTCCGCAGCGGCTTCCGGATTCTTGTCCAAATAATCGCTGAGGATTTCATCACCGTTGATATACATAGAACGGAATTTATAGCACTTGAAATTCTTACCATCTTTACCAATGCGGTCTGCATTGTAGAATACATCGCCTTTTGAATCCAGTTTTATGCACATTGCCAGGAACAGCAGTATCGGACTGATGACAATGCCACCTGCAACGCTTAGTATCAAATCAAATAAACGTTTATAAATTCGGTTACGTCGCAGGGCAAGATTGTTCTTCATATGCAACATGAGGATTTCTTCACTGAACAGCGACTGAGCCTCTACCCCTGCCATCGGTGTGCCAATCAAATCCGGTACATAGGACAGATTGCGTACATGGGGCTGGACGGTAGTGATAAGCTGTTGTAATTTATCGCGCTCCATCCCCGGTGCCGTGATGATTACGTTCTGTACATGGCTGTTTTCCACAATCTTTTCTGCTTCGCTGATTTTTCCCAGCAGCTTGTATGTATTTGGGATTTTGTCGGAAATCGGATTATCATCCAAGAAACCAATGATGTGGTACCGATACCCCAAATCATCTTGAAAGTAATGCAATGCCCGTTCGGCCGTCTTGCCTGCCCCTACGAAAATCACATCTTCATACAGATGATGGCTGTGTTTCAGCCATAGGCTGATTAGCAGCCGTTCGATGTAGAGTGTTATCAGCAAGACCAGCCAAAATACCGCAAAGAAGGAACGCGCCGCCATCCAGTCCGTGAAGAAGTACAAGGCAACGATATAAGCAATAAGTCCGTATGTGCCCGCATAGAAAATGCTTCTGACAGTATAGATGATAGGCTGCATGGTGACATAGGCTCTCGCCTGAGCTAAAAAAATCAGGAAGGTCAACGGCAGCCACAGATAGATATAACTTGGGTCAATTTCTAAATCATATAAACCAGTTGAAATCAGTCCGGTCAATATCACTGCAAGATAATCCGCACTCATAAAAATTATGGGTGCAAGGTATGGACGCAACCTTTGACGTATACCGCTATTACTCTTTTGCATGGTCAATGTCATATGATTCCTTTCATGCTTTTATTTTTCCGTTTTCATATTGGACAAGGCGTATTCACAGCACTGCCGTACCAGATTGTTTACAGATACTTTTTCATGCTCGGCAACTTTTGCCAGCTCATCAAGTAAACTGGAGGGAAGACGGAAGGTTTTATTAATCATTTCTTCCGTCTGTTTGACTTGAAACATGGGATTGATTCTTCCTTTCGTTCGCGTGTTATTTACATACTCCATTATATTAGCACATATGCCCCCCCCCACAAGACATTATTGAAAAAATTTTATATTTCTCCTTAAAAAATGTCTTTTTTATTCTTTTCTGCAATAAAATAAGCGCGAAGCGCATTGTCATTAAATTGACAATGCGCTTCGCGCTGTATGTTTTATTTCAATTATGATTTAGCCAAAAAGCGCAATCTGGTCAGATTCGCCCATGCCATCCAGACAGCCATGGTCACGCAGGATTTCGATATTGGTTTTGGAAATACCTGTACGACGGCGTAAATCTTCTATACTGGTAAAGATGCCGTCTTTGCGGGCTTCCACGATGCTTTGGGATGCTTTGGTTCCCATGCCTCCCAAGCTTGCCAGCGGCGGCAGCAGGGATTTTTCGTGGATGATGAATTTTTCTGCATCAGAAGTATAGATATCCACATTCTCGCAGTCGTAGCCGCGCAAATACATTTCCCATGCCAGCTGCAGTACAATCAGCGTCGCATTCTGCTTGGCATCCAATTTCTTCTCCTTGGAAATCATTTCGAGTTCGTGAATCTGCTGTCCCACATATTCCTGCCCCTTGGCAATAACGTTGGCATCAAATTCATCGGCGCGAATGGAAAAATACGCCGCATAATAAGCCAGCGGATAATGCACCTTACAGAACGCAATGCGGTAGGCCATCATAACGTAGGCTGTAGCATGCGCACGCGGGAACAGGTATTTGATTTTCTGACAGGAGTCAATATACCACTGGGGAATATCGCCGTCCTGCAATTTTTTGACCACATCCGGGTCAATGCCCTTGCCCTTACGCACCTTTTCCATGGTCTTAAAGGACAACAGCGGGTCAATGCCGTGATGAATCAGATACATCATGATATCGTCACGGGCCGAGATGGCGTTCTTGATGGTACACTGACCGCTGCGGATAAGGTCCTGCGCATTGCCCAACCACACATCCGTACCATGGGAGAAACCGGAAATACGCACCAAATCCGAGAACACGTCGGGATTGGTATCGTCAATCATCTGCCGGGTAAACGGCGTACGGAACTCCGGGATGCCGAAAGTTCCCGAAGTTGCTCCAAGTTCCTCTGGCGTGAGCCCCAAGGCGTCTGTGCAGTTAAAGAGCGACATGGTGGCCACATCGTCAAATGGGATGGTCTTCGGGTCGCGGCAGGTCAAATCTTCCAACATCTTGATTACTGTCGGGTCATCGTGGCCCAGAATATCGAGCTTAACCAGACGGCTGCTGATGGAATGGTAATCGAAATGGGTGGTAATCGTGCCGCAGTTCATATCGTTGGCCGGGTGCTGAATGGGCGTAAAGAAATGCACGTCCATATCGCGAGGCACAACCATGATGCCGGCAGGATGCTGGCCGGTTGTGGATTTCACCCCCATACAGCCATGCGCCAAACGGTCGATATAGGAAATATGTTTCTTTATCCCCTTTTCCTCGAAGTATTTTTTCACATAACCAAAAGCGGTCTTATCCGCCACGGTCTGAATGGAACCTGCGCGATATACGTTGTCCTTGCCAAAGAGGATTTCCGTGTACTTATGCGCTACCGGCTGATAGGTACCGGAGAAGTTCAAATCGATATCGGGAACCTTATCGCCATCGAAGCCCAGGAATACGGCGAACGGAATATCGTGGCCGTCTTTAATCAGCGGCGTGCCGCAGACCGGACATTCCATATCCGGCAGGTCATAGCCGCAGCCGTAGGAACCGTCGGTGATGAACTTACTGTACTGGCAATGCGGGCAGCGCCAATGCGGCGGCAGCGGATTAACCTCGGTAATGCCCGTCATGGTGGCGATAAAGGACGAACCTACGGACCCACGAGAACCAACCAGATAGCCGTCGTCATTGGATTTTTTTACCAGGCGCTGGGCAATCAAATAGAGCACCGAGAATCCATGGCCGATAATCGGCTTGAGTTCCTGCTGCAGACGCGCCTCCACGATTTCCGGCAGGTTTTCGCCATACATGGATTTTGCGCGGTTGTAGGACATGGATTCAATTTCCTCGTCCGCCCCCGGAATCATCGGCGAATACAAATCGTCCGGAATGGGCTTGAACTTCTCAATCATATCGTTGATTTTCCGGGGATTGGTCACCACAGCTTCATAGGCCGCTTCTTCGCCCAGATAGGAAAATTCAGCCAGCATTTCTTCGGTAGTGCGCAGGTAAAGGGGCGGCTGGAAATCGGCGTCCTTGAAGCCCTTGCCCTTCATGATAATTGCCCGGTAAATGCTGTCCTCCGGATTGAGAAAATGCACATCACAGGTGGCAACGAGCATTTTGCCCAGTTTTTTCGCCAGTTCCGCTACCTTGAGATTGATGTTGATTAGGTCTTCATCCGTGTTGATATTGGGGAATTTTTCTTCCCGCTTCAAGAAGTCATTGTTATGGATGGGCTGGATTTCCAGATAGTCATAGAAGGACGCAATCTCAATGAGCTGCTCCTCACTCTGCCCTTCCACGATTGCCCGGATAAGCTCGCCCGCTTCGCAGGCAGAGCCGATGATGATGCCATCTCGATATTCCTCAATGATATTCTTGGGCAAACGCGGCCGATTTTTATAGAAGTATTTTACATGGGATAGCGACACCATTTGATAGAGATTGCGCAAGCCGTTGGGGTTCTTCGCCAGGAAAATAATATGATTAGCCCGTTTCTGCTGGTAATCCTCCCCGGTAAGATATCCTTCCATACCATAGATAACCTTGATATTGAGTTTCTCTGCGGTCTTGGCCGCATCCGGATAAGCCTGCACCACACCATGGTCGGTGATGGCAATAGCCGGCCAGCCCCAGCTATCAGCGGTCTTGATAAGGTCTTTTACGGACACCACGGCATCCATATCGCTCATGGTCGTATGGGCATGAAGTTCCACACGTTTGACCTCGGCATTATCCTCGCGCTTCTTGATTTCCTTCTTGGCTAAAGAATCCACGAAGACCACATACTCATTCATGTAGGTATCAAAGCGCACAGACCCCCTAATGCGGACAGCCATGCCCTCCTTGAGCTTACCCATGATTTCATCGAAGTCCTCTTCCTGCCCATTGCGGCCCTTGCCGGGCTTAAAGAACTTCTTGCAGGCAATGCCGTCCGATTCATCCGACAAGCAGAACGCCAGCATCTTGGTGCCGGTCTTGAATTCGATGGTCTTGAGGCCGGAACCGGCACCTTCGCCAATAAAGCCTTCCAGAATAACGCTCTTGGTTTCCCCATCCAAATCGGCAATCAGCTGACGTTCGCCCATAATATTGCGGCCAAAGATGGTATTGCCCGCACTCTGTACCACCACAGGACGAGAAAAATCTTCCCGTTTTGGAGCAGTTGCCGCCTTGGGCTTGCTTTCTGTTTTGGATGGTTTCGCTTCTGGTGCTGACGCAGCCTGATGATCACTGCGCGTTTCTGCTGTACGTTCCTTACGCAAAGCCGCCTGATATTCCGGTGTATTGAAGCTGTCATCCACAGAAAGATTCTGCAGGACTTCATCACTGGCCTCACAGAGCACCGGACAGCGATACCCCAGCATATCCTTGATGGTCTGGCTCATCATCTGCGTCACACCATGTGCCCGCATGATTTCACCGCCAAGCTCACCGGGAACTTTGATGGTGAGCTTGCTGCCGTCCACCACATACTTCGAACGCTTCAAGAGCTGAAAAACGGTCGGATTATCTTCCGCCACCACTGTTACAAGCTGCGGCCATACCTTGCTGATACCATCTTCAATATCAATGATATCCTGATAGAATATAACCCGCTGCAGATTACACTTGCCCTTAATCTGCTCCGCCGCCCGCTGTAAAAGGCTGTCGGGAATCAACGTCTGACTGGTCAGGGCAATTTCCCAAAGACTCTCTTTGACACTGACTTCCACATGACGAATTACAGCATTCTTTAACAGGGTCTTATCCTCGTCATCCAACGTCATCCCCTGTACCAACTGCCAAAACATATTCTCTTGTTGCGGAACAATACGGTACTTCTGCATAAACTGCCTTTCTTTTTACTCAGGATAAAGCTCCCGGTACTTCTTGCGGTCGCCAATAACCTGTCTTACATATTCCCGCGTTTCCTTAAACGGAATCGCATCAATATCATGGAAGGAATAGCTCCAATCCTTTTCCTTCATCCAATTCTTTACATTGCCCCGACCGGCATTATAGGCCGCCAAGGCCAGCACATCATTGCCCTTGAATTCCCGCTGCAATTCCGCCAGATACCAGGTGCCATAGCGAATATTCCGGTCCGGCTCATGGAGATTTTCCAAACTGTAACTCTTATCGCCAATCTGTCCGGCAATCCATTCTGCCGTGTCGGGCATTAGCTGCATAAGCCCAACAGCTCCTCGGTGAGACAGGGCCGTGTGCTTAAACTTGCTCTCACTTTTAATGACTGCTGCGGTCAGATTGCTGTCCACATGATAGATTTCCGCATATTTCATAAAAGCAGGTTGCCATGCGTCGCTGAATACGCCGATTCTGCTGGACCCTGTCACGAAATCCCTGCATGGGTCCACTCCTTCCAAAGTTTTTCTGCCTGCTGGAAACTTTCTTCCAGACTGCCACTATTATCAATAAAGGTATCTGCCCGCTTTTTCTTCTCACTAAGCGGCATCTGGGCGGCAATGCGCCCCCGGGCCTCCTCTTCCGTATAGCCATTGCGCCGCATCAGGCGCGCAAGCTGGGCAGCCTCATCGACAAATACCAAACAATTCTCCTCTGTCATTGTATCCCATCCGGCTTCAAAGAGCAATGGCACATCAAGGATAATCAGCGGAAAATTTTTCTTCTGCATACAGGCTATCTGCTGGCGCATAACGTGCTCCAAAATGGGGTGTGTATGGTCATTAAGCCACTGCCGCTCCGTTTCGTCGGCGAAAACCTTGCGGCCAATCGCCCGGCGGTCAAGCGTGCCATCCGGCTGCAGTATCTCCTCGCCAAAATGCTGCACATAAATCTTATAGAGCACGCGTTTGGGCTTGGACAGATGATGAGCAATGGCGTCCACATTTAAGACCGCTGCCCCCTTTTCCCGAAAGAATTTGGCCATGGTGCTCTTGCCGCTGGCAATGCCTCCGGTGAGGCCAATAATCCGCGCCATTATTCTTCCTCCTGACACTTAGGGCAAAAATGCGTACCACGCCCGCCCACGGTTATGCGCTCAATAACCGCACCGCAATTGCGGCACTGCTCGCCCTTGCGCCCGTAGACATAGAGATGTTCCTGATGGCTGCCCTTGCCGCCCTCACCATTTTGATAATCCCGGAAGGTCGTACCGCCATCGGCTATCCCAGCGGCAATTACCTTATTCACACTTTCCCATAAGCTGCTGCATTCTGCCTGCGTTAGGGAATTTGCCGGACGCAGGGGATGAATCCCCGCCAAAAACAGGGCTTCATCCGCGTAGATATTGCCGATGCCGCCAATGTATTTCTGATTGAGCAGAAAGGACTTTATCACCATTTTCCGTGAGTTTGCCGTCTTAAAAAGATACTCTGTCGTAAATTCTGCCGACAGTGGTTCCGGCCCCATCTCGGCAAGCCCTTTTAACATGCCCAGTTCCTGCGGTTTAAGACCATGAATTGTGCCCAATGTTCGGGTATCCCCATAGACAAGGCTTGCGCCATCCTGTAAATGGAATATCACCCGCGCATGATGGTCGCTGGTATCGCCCGTAGGTTCATAGACGAGCCGCCCCGTCATGCGCAGATGAAAGACCACCTTGCTGTCATTATCCAGTTCCATGAGCAGATACTTGCCCCGACGGTTCATGCTCTTGATGGTTCTGCCTGTAACCAGTGCACGGAAACCTTCCAAATTGGGCCATTTAATCATGCGGGGCAGACGGATATCCAAGTTCATGATTGTTTTTCCCGCCACCTGTGTGTCCAAATAGCGGCGGATGATTTCTACTTCTGGCATTTCCGGCATTTTACTTCGCCTCCGCCCAGTTCTTCCCTGCATGCATATCAATAAGCAGCGGCACGGAAAGTTTCACAACGTTTTCCATCGTTTCTTTGAGGATGGACTCCACCTGCTCACGCTCGCTGTCCACCACTTCGAGCACCAGTTCATCATGTACCTGCACGAGAATCCGGCTCTTGACGCCGGCTGCCTGCAATTTATGATACACCGCAATCATGGCCAGCTTGATGATATCGGCTGCCGCGCCCTGAATCGGCGTATTCATCGCCATACGCTCCGCCAGTGAACGCTGCATAAAGTTACGGCTGTTGATTGCGGGCAGTTCCCGGCGCCGGTCAAAGATGGTTTTGACAAAACCATCTTTGTGTGCCTGTTCCACCGTATCATCAATAAACTGTTTTACTCCCGTATAGCGGGCAAAATAATTGTCAATATAGCTTTTGGCATCCTTGCGGGCAATATGGAGGTCTTTTGCCAGGCCAAAGTCACTGATACCATAGACAATGCCGAAATTGACGGCCTTGGCATGGCGGCGCAATTCACCGCTGACCTGTTCCAAGGGCACGCCAAATACCTCGGAAGCCGTACGGGCATGAATGTCCTGCTCTTTCTTAAAGGCATCCATGAACAATTCATCCTGCGACACATGCGCCAAAATGCGCAGTTCAATCTGGGAATAATCCGCCGACAGCAAGCAGTCATAGCCCTCACCCGGCTCAAAAAGTGCACGGATGGTTCTGCCTTCTTCCGTACGCACGGGGATATTCTGCAGGTTCGGGTCCGAGCTGGATAACCTGCCCGTAGCCGTGACCGTCTGATTGAAGCTGGTATAAATGCGGCCTTCTGCACCAATCAAATCCCGCATCCCATCAATGTAAGTGGATTTTAATTTACTCAGTGTACGGTACTGCAGCACCTGTTCCACCACAGGATGCTTGTCCCGCAGGGTTTCAAGCACCTCCGCATTGGTGGAATAACCGGTCTTGGTCTTCTTCACCGGCGGCAGTTCCAGCCGTTCAAAGAGCACTTCGCCCAACTGCTTGGGCGAGTTGATATTAAACTCCGTCCCCGCCAGCACATAGATATCATCCTGCAGGTTCTTTAAGCGGGCCTCAAGCTCTGCCCCCTTCTTGTCCAATTCCTCACGATTGATATAAATGCCGTTCTTCTCCATAGCCGCGAGCACTTCCACCAAAGGCAGTTCAATATCGGCATAGAGTTTTTCCAGCTTTAATTCAGCAAGCTTAGCCGCCAATACAGGCTGCAGGCTGGCCAAGGCATAAGCCTCCCAGACATTTTCTGCCTGTTCACCAGTCAAACCTTCTGGCTTTTGCAAGCCGGGCAGATATTCCTGCACCAATCTATCCAATTCATATTTGCTAGCCTCAGGTGCTAACAGATAAGCCGCCAATTCCATATCAAAGAAGCTGTCGGCCGCAGCCACACCTGCCTGGTAATAAGCCTTTAAGCCCTTTACCACAGCAGACTTTTCAGACATTGACTTCTGCAATACCGACAGGCCTTCACTATCGGCAATAAAGCCCAGCTTTTTAGTGGGGAGCACACAGACCGCTGCTCCCGTAAGCTTGGCAAACGGTGCCTTGCCCGTAAATACGCCGCTGACGGCGATACTTTCTGCCGCCGACAGTTCTTTTTCTGCAGCAGCTTTATCCCAAATATCATAAGACAGGTCAGCTTCCACAGCCGCAGGCGCAGAAAAATCCAGCAGAATTTCGCCTTCGCCGTAAATCTTTACGAAGTTTTTCCAGACCGCTTTAAGCTCATAGCTGTCACAGAAGGCCTGCATCCGCTGATGGTCGGGCGTAATACTGTAGCTCGGCCAATCCAGTTCCATATCCGGCACCTGACATTCGATGGTCGCCAGTTCCTTCGAGAGAATGGCCTGCTCCTTGTTTTCGGTCAGACGTTCCTTGAGTTTCTTGCCGGAGATGTCCTCAATATGATTTAAGACTTCCTCTAACGAGCCATATTCAAGCAACAGTTTGCTGGCTGTCTTGGGCCCTACCCCCGGCACACCGGGGATATTATCGGAGGTATCCCCCATCAATCCCTTTAAGTCGATAAGCTTAATGGGTGCAAAACCATATTCCTCAGTAAAAGCTGCTTCATCGTATTCCTTTAATTCCGAAATGCCTTTCTTGGTCAATAACACCTTCAGATTTGGCCGCACAAGCTGCAAGGCATCACGGTCCCCCGTGACCACCATAACCTCGTGACCTGCTCCCGCCGCCTTTGTCGCCAAAGTCCCGATAATATCATCGGCCTCATAGCGTTCCTTTTCGATAAATGAGATACCAAAAGCTGCTGCAAATTCATGCAGCAGCGGAATCTGGGCGAGGAGCTCTTCCGGTGTTTTGTCCCGGGTTCCCTTGTAATCGGCATACCGTTCCGTGCGAAAAGTGGTTTTGCCCTTATCAAAGGCAATGACCAGTTTATCCGGCTGTAATTCCGTAAGCAGCTTCGTGAGCATATTGGAAAAACCAAAAATCGCATTGGTCGGCCGACCCTGGGAATCCGTCAGCGGCGGCAGAGCGTAAAAGGCACGATACATCAAGCTGCTGCCATCCAAAATTACAAAACGCTGGCTCAAGCGAATTCCTCCCTATGTTGTTCTTTATAAATCTTATTTCTTCGTCTTATCCTTATTGCTGGCTTTTTCGTTTTTTACCTGTCCAATCTCCTGCTGTGCCACACTCACAACCTTGTGGTCAATTTTCTGCGTGGCATCAACCTTTTCCTCTCGGCTGTCCAGATTGGACTTTTTCTCGTCCGGAACAAACTTCATGACAAAGTTGTTCTTTTCCACAGCACCATCCAGCTTAAACAAGGTCTTGGCATCAACCAGTTTGCAGTAAAGAACATCCTTCTTATCCACACCGTCAGCGGCACCTAACGTGCTGATGAGTTTCTGCGTCTTATCATTCCAGCCCAAATCCACATGGACAGCATCAGCCAAATCGATTGCCGGCAGATACATTACCCCATTCTGCTCTACAGCCTTGTTTTTCATCTTCTCGCCATTGACATATAGCGGATAAACCTTGGCTACATAAGTGGGTTCACCATCGGAGGCACTGATTTTCTTTTCAATTTCCTCATTGCTGACGAAATTGGCTACGCCATAACCAGCCAGCCATTTATTGACATCGTCTACCGACAGATTCTGCCAGCCATAACCATCCGGATAAATGTAATAAACCACCGTGTTATCTGCCAGCTTCTCAACCACAACGCGGTTGTAGGTGATTTCTACCGGCGTACCGATTTTGACCAAATCAAATAATGCTTCTACATCTTTTTCATACATGCGGATGCAGCCGTTGGACACATAATGGCCAATGGAATCCGGATTATTGGTGCCATGAATGCCGTAATTGCCCTGAATCTGCATCCAGCGATAGCCCAGCGGACAATCCGGTCCAGAGGGAATCGTCTTCCCCGTAGACGGACTGGTCCAGGACGGATTTACATCCTTGGACTGAATCTTGTAATACCCCACCGGAGTCGGCGTATACGGCGTACCAGGGCCAATGGGATACAGACGAATCTTTTCCGTACCTTCAAACAGGGCTAACGAACGCGCTGCCAGATTAATGGAAATCTTCTTTTCCAAAGACTTCTTCTCCGGTTCAGCCGCTGCAGGTTCTGCTTTCTTCACCTCAGCAGCTGCTGTCGTTGCCGCTGCCGGCTGACTTTCTGCCACAGGTGCCACCGGCGCAGAAGCTACAGCCTTGCCCGTTTCCTGAGCCAGCCGCTGTTCCTGCACAGTCGGTTCCTTCACCTGCACCGACATATCTGCCAAAGTCGGCACATGCACAGGCTCCGCCCCCACATAAGTAGTCAGACCGCCTGTAAGCAAAGCAGCACTCATCAGACCAGCACAAATATTCTTGAGCATACCTAAATCTCTTCTCTCTCCTAGATTTTAACCTGTCACCATGACAAGTCACTTCTATATCCTACCATCTAAAAATACTTTTTTCAACAACTATCTAAGATAAAATCACAACGACACCGATAAAAGGACGTTCCTGCTTAATCAAAAACTAAGCGCGGGAGCAGATAATGTTTTTTCGCAGCGTTTGACAAGCCTGTCTAAGCGTAGAAAAAATATTATCTGTTCCCGCGCGCCTTTGCATATCTTTTTTTATCCGCAAACGTATAAAACCACGAAAACAGCCCGCCGGCTGATAATGCTTTTCCGCCGCGTTTGACAAGCCTGTCTAAGCAGAGGAAAAGTGTTATCAGCCGGCGGGCGTCTTGTCATGCAGATGTAAACTTAAAGTGCCGGATGAATCTCCCCAAACACCTCTTTATGTTCGTTAATCTTCTCCTGTCCACCGAACACGCAGAGCACATTCTCCTCCATGCAGGCCTTGACCAGCGGCGCCAACTTCTGCACATCCGTCTGACGGGTATCGAGAATTTCATCTCTTGCCTGCTGACGGTCCTCCAGAGTTATCCCCCGCAGCCAGCAGGTAGCAGCCGCACTGCCCTTCATCTGCGGTGTCAGCGGCGTATCAATATTGCTCATCGTGCCGATGATGTACTTATCCATCTCACGCTCCGATGCGTCAAAGCCTGCCAGATAATCCGCCGTGCCATCGAACACATCCAAGGTTTCCGTAAGGTTCGGGTCACGATAGGAACCAAAATACATCATGCCGTTGCGGTTAAAGCTGGTGAATGCACCATAGGCACCGCCCTGGACGCGAATTTTCGTCCAGAAGTAGTCATAGCGCAGAATGGTTTCCAAAACGTGCATGGTGCCCGTGAACTCATAGCCAAGCTTCAGGAAGTTGGCACCTTTGCCCACATACTGCACACGGCTGGAAGAAGTCAGACCTTCATTGCGAGCCTGTAAATCCCAATGATATTCCTGTGCAGGATAGATTTCCTTGCCCAGTTTTTCCTGGAATTTACCAAACTCGCCGGCAAAATCGTCATAGAACTTATCTCTATCCGTAACGCTGACAATCAGATTGTGCTGGTTAAAGATTTCCTTCGCCAGTTCGCTGAGTTTGGCACTGATAGCGGGCAGGTTCGCCGGGAAATCTGCCAATAAACCTTTGATAAAGGGATAGAACGGCAGGCCTCCTTCATCGGCATAACGGCCGGACGGCATAAGATACCCCGCCAGACGGGCGCTGACCACCTGATGAGCACTGCGCTGCAGATTGAGTTCAATCGTAGCCTGTTCCTGTTCCAAGAGTTCCCGCATACGCTTTTCATCGCTGAACTTGCTGGTCATGAGGATTTCCTGCAAGAGTTCCAACAGCTGCGGCAGTTTTTCCCGCAAGACCTTGGCCTTGACCTTGAACTTCGGCGTTGAGGAATCCGGCTCATTTTTCTTCGTGTAGGTCACGATATCATAGGAAATGCCGCCAGTATGCAGGTTCTTGCGGTTGGCCAGTTCGCCATAGGTGCTCGTTTCCGTATCCACATTGCCGATAAGTTCACTCAAAAGGAACGCATAGGGAATATCTTCCTGCGGCACCATCTGCGCATCAAATAGCAGACTCAGATAGGTAATGCCGCTGGTTTCCACATCGCTGAACAACACTTTTGTTCCCGCCAAATCCTTTTCCTCTAACGGCAGGTCATAAGCCTTGCGGCGGATATCGCTAAGTTTTAAGAGTGGAATCGTCTTTAAGGCTTCTTCCGTATCTTCGCTCTGCTGGCGTTCTTTCAGCGCCTTATTGTCGGCAATAAGCTGCTGTATTTCCGTTTCACTCAGCTTAGCCTTGCAGGCAGCCAGGGCCTCGGCCTGCGCCTTTTCGCGTTCAGCGCCCATGGTCTTGGAGGGTTCCATCGTAATCAGTGCAGCATGCTTATTGTCCAGGAAGTAGCGGCGAATCAGTTCTTCAAAATAGCCATTATTCAAGCCATCTTTCATCGCCTTAATCAGCGGCTCATAAGCCAGGCACGTTTCCGGCTGGCCGTCGTAGAGCCAGGTCTTCATCACGCGAATGCCATAGATAAGACCTTTCGGTGCAGAGCCAAAATCCGATTCGCGCAGGCGGAATTCGAGCAGGTTGATGGATGCTTCCAACAAGGTGCGGTCAATGCCCTTATCCGCTAACTGCTGCAAAGTTTCCTGCACAATTGCATAGAACTTGTCCACACGGTCTTTTTCCGAATTGCTGATGATAATGCTGAAGAACGGCTGCAACATATCATCTTCAAAGGACGAATCCACATCCTTGCCCAGCTGTGCATCAATCAAGGCTTTGCGCAAAGGAGCCGCCGGCGTCCGCAAAAGGGCATGTTCCAGGATTTCCAAGCCCATCATATCCACGGGATTCAAGGACTCGCCCGTTACCCAGTTCAAGGACAGGAAGGTCTTTTCCGCTGTATCCTCATCCGGGCTGGCCGGATACGTCAACGCCTGACGCTGCAAGCCGGTAAAAACCGTCTGCTTTTCAATCTGAGAATCAATGGCGATACGGTCAAAAGCCGACAGATATTCCTTGTCCAAATAAGCTAACTTTTCTTCAATATCCATATCGCCGTAGAGATAGATATAGCTGTTGCTCGGATGATAGTACCGCTGATGGAAGTTCTTGAACATTTCATAAGTGAGCTGCGGAATGGCCTCGGGGTCACCGCCGGATTCATAGCCATAGGTCGTATCCGGATATAGTGCAGCCATAATACGGCTTTCGAGTAAATCATCCGGAGCCGAAAGCGCACCCTTCATTTCATTATAAACTACACCACTATACGTCAGCGGCGCATCGGCGCTGTCAATCTCATAATGCCAGCCTTCCTGCATCAGAATCTGCGGATTTTCCAGCATAGCCGGATAGAATACCGCATCAAGATATACATCCATAAGATTCTGGAAGTCCTTGTCGTTGCGGCTCGCCACAGGATACATGGTCTTATCGGGATAGGTCATGGCATTGAGGAATGTATTTAAGGAACCTTTCACCAGTTCCACAAACGGCTCCTTCAAGGGATACTTGCGGCTGCCGCAGAGCGTGGAATGTTCCACAATATGGGCTACACCGGTATCGTCAAAAGGCGGCGTACGGAAGCTGATGGAAAACACCTTGTTATCATCATCATTCTGCAAGAAGAAAAGACGGGCACCGCTCTTTTCATGCTCAAAAGTCCAGGCAATGGAGCTGGTCTCCTTGCTTTCACTACGATTTATTACTTTAAATCCATGAATATGGTCATTTATCTTCACAAAATCACTCCTACTGCAATTTATTATCACTCAATACAATATTATATCACTGTGCGAGCATCCCCTCAAGTTCCTCACGCGTAACCGCATAAGTACCCAGACGGGCCACAACCCGGCTGGCAGCCAAATTAGCAAGATAAGCTCCCAATGCAGGTGGCAGTCCGCCGGCCAAAGCCATGCCAAATACCGCTGTCACTGCATCGGTAGCGCCCAACACATCAAAAAGTTCCTGTGCCACAGTGGAAATATGGATTGTCTCATTTTCCCGAACCAAAGCCATTCCTTTCTGCGAACGGGTAGCGATAAGATTTTTGATATGGAATTTGCGCATCAGATAATGACAGGCTTTTTCCACAGCAGTGCGCTCATTTTCAATGGGCTGCAAAAGTGCCTTATTAATCCGTTTGAGATTTGCCACTACATAATCCGCATTGCGGTAATTGACCCAGGAAGCGGCGCTCATATCCACCACTACAGGCACGCCATGATTGTGGCATTTTTCAATAATCCAGCTGCAGGATGCATCGGTACAGGCACCATTGGCGTGGTCGGAAATAATCACACAGTCCAGGCTTTCACTAAGTTTTTCGCCAATATACTGCTCGAAACGCGCCATATCCTGCAGCTCAATATCCTGCTTGGCTTCAAAGTCCAGCCGGAACATCTGCTGATTGCCACTCATTATACGCACCTTGGTCGTTGTCGGCCGGTCGGTATAGATAAGACCGCTGGCATCAATGCCATAGTGATTAAATTTTTCAACCAGGCTTTCGCAATGAGAATCCTTGCCCACAAAGCCGGCAATACTGACCTTGCAGCCCAGCACCGCCAAACTGTAGGCAATATTGGCGCCACCGCCCAATTTTTCCGACGAGGACTCTACCCTCGTGATGGGCACAGGAGCTTCACCGGATATACGGGTAACTTCCCCATAATAATATTTATCCAACATGATATCCCCGACGACCAAAATTTTGCACTGCCCTGTTTTTTCCGCTAAAAAGTCCCGCAAACGCTGCTTGTCCATACCGCTGCCTCCCTCAAATTGACACTTACTCGTTAATTCGCTAAAAAAAGTCAAAATCCTTCTATACAACTTTACACATAAGACCTATTAATAGAATTCATTTTATGCTATAATAAAATACAAGTTGTTGTTATTCATATACAGATAGGAGATGTTGCTTTATGATGGCCTTGAATTTTCAAGCCGCCAAGCATAAGAAAATGCTGATGGAACGCACAAAAAACTGCACTGTGCGCTTAGGGGACGTTAGCCAGCTTTATCCCGAAGGCTCCATTGTCTGGATTACCACAGGTGTCAAAGGTGAACCCAAACACAAACTTTATCCGGCATATTTAGACAAAGTACGGGTAAAAACTATGGGCACACTTACTTCCAGCGATTTAGGCCATCAGAATCCCGAAATAAATTCCCAGGAGGAACTGGTCGCGGATTTTGAAAAAATCTATAAACGCCGGATTCTTATGGAAGATACTGTAACGGTTATCTATTTTACAGAAGTTCACGAAGATTTATAACGAAAAAGGAACCATCTCGCATAAGCAGAATGGTTCCTTTTTTATTGGACATCCGAATTAACCTTTGATGCTAGCCAGAACATCGGAAGCAGACAGATTGTTGTTCTGCATGTATTCCGTCAGTTCTTTGTAATCATCCTGAGCTTTTTTTGCTTTGATTTCGTTCAGCTGTGCTTTAAGGGATTTCAGTTCTTCCTGCTTCTTAGCAATTTTTGCTTCGATTGCATTAATCTTTTCTTCGTAATTTGCTTTTCTTGCCATTTTTCATTTCTCCTCTATACGAAAATTTTATATTTCTATTTTAGACAACAAAAATGTATTTGGCAAGTATTTTTTTGAAAAATTTTCCGAAAAATCTTCACTCTTTAGCAATTTTTATCGCAGCAGCTAAATCCAACGTTCCCATGTAAATAGATTTCCCGGCAATTACGCCCTCAATGCCAACAGCTTCCTGTTTTTTTAATGCTTTTATATCTTCCAGAGATTTTACGCCCCCGGAAGCAACGATTTTCACGCCGCTTTCCTGTGCCAGTTTAACCGTAGCTTCGACATTTACACCACTTAATGTTCCATCGCGGGAAATATCCGTATAGATAATGGTCTTAACTCCAGCCTCTTTCATCTTTTGCGCCAATTCAATAACGCCGATATTACCGGATTTTCCCCAGCCTTCCACGGCCACAATTCCATCTTTGGCATCAATGCCCACGACAATACGTTCGCCGTATTTTGCACAAGCCTCGCGCACCAAGTCCGGATTTTTGACAGCAACTGACCCGAGAATAACGCGGGTAATTCCCATCGCCAGCAACTGATCAATCTGTTCCATACTGCGAATACCGCCGCCAAGTTCGGTAGGAATATCCACAGCTTGCAATATTTCTTCAATAGCATTCAAATTCTGTGAGGAACCAGCCAGTGCCCCATCTAAATCCACAAGATGCAAATACTCTGCTCCCTGCGCCTGCCACTTACGAGCCATATCCGCCGGACTATCTGAAAATACCGTTTCTTGATTAAAATCACCTTTCAGCAAGCGAACACATTTACCGCCCCGAATATCAATCGCCGGAAATATAATCATAGAATCCTCCCTTTGCAGAAATTATCAATTATATGCAAACCAACGTCTCCAGATTTTTCCGGATGGAACTGCGCCGCAAAGATGTTACCACATTGCACCGCTGCCGTAACTTCCCCGCCATAATTTGTCGTGGCCGTTATAACATTTTTATCCGCAGGAACTGCATAATAACTATGCACGAAATACACATATTCCTTATCCTGCTCCAGCCCCGCAAATAAGTCCTGCGCCTGGCGCGGTTCAGCAATATGCAGCCGATTCCAGCCCATATGTGGCACTTTCAAACCTTCGGCCTGAATTCTTTTTACCTGTCCGGGAATAAGCCCCAAACCTTTTGCTGCCGACGATTCCTCACTGCCATCAAAGAGGATCTGCAGGCCCACGCAAATGCCGAGCAGGGGCTTGCCTGCTGCCACTTCCGCTTTCAGCAGCGGGATGAGTCCGCTGTCTTCCAGATTCTTCATGCAGTCGCCAAAAGCACCCACGCCAGGCAGCACCAATTTTTCCGCCGCTTTTATTTCCGCGGGATTATTGGTAATCTTAGCCTCTGCACCCAAAGCCGCAAAAGCTTTTTCCACACTGAATAAATTGCCTACCCCATAGTCAATTATCGCAATCATCAGCCGCCCTCCTTAAAGCATACCTTTTGTCGACGGAACACCTTTAACCTTCGGGTCCTGGCTTACCGCAATTCGCAGCGCATGACCCAAAGCCTTGAAAATTGCTTCAATCTTATGATGGGTATTCGTGCCATAAAGGACTTTTACATGGAGGGTAATCCCCGCATGCATGGCAAAAGCCCGCAAAAATTCCTCGGTGAGTTCCGTATCGAAACCGCCTACCATGGGAGACATTTCACCCCCATCATAGACGAGAAATGGCCGCCCGCTGATATCAAGCGTAACAAAGGCCAACGATTCATCCATCGGCAGATAAAAGGTACCATAACGGCAAATCCCTTTTTTATCGCTAATAGCTTCCTTAAAAGCATCGCCTAAGGCTATGCCGATGTCTTCCACACTATGATGACCGTCCACTTCCAAATCGCCATCACAGCGCAGTTCCAAATCCAGCTGTCCATGTACCACCATGAGATTTAACATATGGTCAAAAAAGCCAATACCGGAATCAATCACGCTTTTGCCCGTACCGTCAAGATTTAACTGCAGGGCAATTTTCGTTTCGGCCGTTTCCCTGTTTACTGCAGCGACTCTGTTCATGCCCGTCCCTCCACAAAGGCTTTCATTTCGTTATACCAAATATCGTTTTCCTCGCGCAGGCCCATGGAAATGCGCAAGCAGTTTTCCAGTCTTGGCGCCTTGCCAAAGCTGCGCAGGCCAATGCCTTTTTCTTCCAGATACTTGTTTAATTCCTCTGCTTTGGCATATTTAATCAGAATAAAATTCGTTTCCGAAGGATAAACCGTCACGCCGGGCAGTTTGTCCAAAAGGGTTGTCATACGCTTGCGTTCGGCAATCATCATCTGAATGCGGGGCACATATTCATGGCGCATCTGATAGACAATATCGGCCGTAACCAAGGACAATACATTCATATGATAAGGCATATAGGACTTGCCAATCATTTCGACAATTTCCTTGGCGGCCAACATATACCCCACGCGGGCAGATGCCAGGCCATATGCTTTGGAGAATGTCCGTGCCACAATCAGATTCGGGTATTTTGCCAGCAGCCCCACTGCCGTCTGACCGTAAAATTCCATATAGGCTTCATCAATCAACAAGGCGCAGTTATTATGGATATTGGCGGCAATATATTCAATATCTGCCAGAGCATAAGCTGTGCCCGTGGGGTTATTCGGATTACAGATAACCGCTAAACCAGCCTTTTCTTCATTGACCGTCTGAACAAACTTTTCCTTATCCAGCGTATAATCTTCGTTCAAATCGACAGCGATTCCCTGCGCCTGTGCCGCTTTGGCATAGATGCCATACATGGAAAAAGAGGGCACAGGATAAACGATTTTTTTTGCCTTGGTGCCGCCAAAACAGAAAAAGAGTTTTTCAATGATTTCACTGGAACCATTGCCGAGCAAAACATTTTCCTTCTGTAACCTGTGATTGTCAGCAATCTGCTCACAAAGATAATCGTATTCCTCGTTGGGATAACGGTTAAAGGCCACACGCGAAAGACGCCCCATCACGCGGTCCTCGACCATCGGCGGCAGATTCATATTGCATTCATTGGCGTTGACCTTTATCTGCCAATCCCGCTCCACCACATCATAGGACGGCATATCCTTCAAACCGGTACGGTATTTTAACATCAATTCTTCCTCCTTAAACGAATGGCATTGGCATGGGCCTGCAGGCCTTCTGTCTCTGCCAAACGGATGATATCCTCGCTGACTGCTTCCAAAGCAGGCTGCGTATAGGAAATCAGGCTCGTGCGCTTCATAAAGGTTTCCACGTTCAGCACGCTGTAGTAACGAGCAGTGCCACCGGTAGGCAGTACATGGTTCGGCCCCGCAAAATAATCGCCCAACGGTTCCGGCGAGTATGCGCCTAAGAACACGGCACCAGCATGGCGTACATAGGGCAGCAGCTGGAAGGGTTCATGGGTCAAAAGTTCCAGATGCTCTGGCGCCGAAGTATTAGCAAATCTTAGGGCTTGCATCATATCGTCTGCAATGACAATCAGGCCATTGCGCTCGATGGATGCGCGGGCAATTTCCTGCCGGGGAAGTTTTTGCAGCTGATTTTCCGCTTCTATAGCTACCTGCCGAGCCAGCTTTTCACTATCGGTAATCACGATACTTGAAGCCAACGGGTCATGTTCAGCCTGACTCAGCATATCGGCTGCCGTATAAACAGGGTCAGCGCTGTCGTCCGCCACAATCAGAATTTCACTGGGGCCCGCCAGCATATCGATATCCACATGACCATAGACTTCTTTTTTCGCCAGGGTCACAAAGATATTGCCCGGGCCGGTAATCTTATCTACGCGCGGAATGGTTTCTGTGCCAAAGGCCAACGCAGCTATCGCCTGCGCGCCACCGATTTTGTAGATTTTTTTCACGCCTGCAAGTCTGGCCGCAATCAGCACATAGGGATTGATGGCGCCATTTTTCGGCGGCACCATCATAACGATTTCCCCCACACCAGCGACAACTGCAGGCATAGCGTTCATAATAACCGAGGACGGATAAGCTGCCGTGCCGCCGGGCACATAGATGCCCACCCGGTCCAACGGAATCAAGGACTGCCCTAAAAGAGAACCGTGTTCACGATAAGTCATCCAGGAATTGGGCTTCTGTTCCTCATGGTAACGACGCACATTTTCCGCCGCTTTCTTCAAGGATTCAACCACCTGCGGGTCAGCCTGCGCCTCTGCTGCGGTAAATTCTTCCTCCGTAACCAGCAAATCCTCGATAGCACAGTCCACTTTATCAATGAGTTTGGTGTAGCGCAGAACGGCCTTATCGCCCTCAAAGCGCACATCGCGCACAATCTGTGCCACGAGTTCTGCTGCCGTCATATCCTTGCCAAAGGTTGCCTTATTGGCTTCCCGGATTTTCGGGCTCAGTTCCACCTCATCAAAAGCAGGTTTCTGTAACAATTTATTGATGGCTGCTTCGCCTAATTCACTTGCCTTGACTATCTTCATTGTGCCGCCTCCGCTTCTAAGACCTTCCGCAAATCTTCCACCAGACTATGAATCCGATCAAACTTCAACTTAAAGCTCACCCGATTGGCAATCAACCTTGCCGTAGCCTCCTGAATGGAGACGATTTCCTCCAAATCATTTTCCCGCAAGGTCGTTCCCGTTTCGACAATATCGACGATGCTTTCGGAAAGCCCCACAATCGGCCCCAATTCAATAGAACCATTGAGCTTGATATATTCCATCTGCATGCCCTGCTGACGGAAGAATTTCTCGGCAATATGCGGGAATTTCGTCGCCACCCGGGTATGGTTGTAATCCATGAGTTTAGCCCGCTTCTCTGCCTTGGGCACGGCCATCATCAAATGGCATTTGCCAAAGCCCATGTCGAGAAGTTCATAGACGTCTTTTTCCGTTTCAAGCAGCACATCTTTGCCAATTACACCGATATCTGCCGCCCCATATTCCACATAAGTGGGCACATCAGCGGTCTTGGATACGATAAAACGGATTTTCTTCTCCTCATTGCTGATAATCAGCTTGCGAGATTTATCCGATAAGCCTTCGGCGGTATAACCGATTTTTTCCAGCAGCCTAGCCGACAGGCCAAAGAGTTTGCCCTTGGGCAGGGCTATGGTAAGGTATTCCATTTCAGACTTCATGCACAGGCCTCCAATTCGATCCAAATAATTGACATGTCAAATGTCAATTGTCAACTATCAGTTCAGTTCATCCGCCGCCTGCAAAAGTGCCAGTTCCGGCGGGTCATTTTCCACAAGTTTCCGATGATGACAGCGAATAATCGCCGCTTCAGCAGTCATGCCGATTTTTTCCAGTTTTGCCGCACCGATTGCAGGATGCTGATAACTTATATACATAATATGACTCAGCCAGCCATTATCAACTTTGCCCAGCTCTTGTGCCTTGGCAGGGAAATAATGTTTCAGAAGAACGGCCCAAACCTTCCCCATGATGTCCATATCTCCCCGCTTCTTGCCAATATCATGCAGAAGCGCCGCCCGCAATAGTAAGGCTCTATCGCCTGCCTGCTGTTTTTCCCACAGTTCCATAGCCGTCTTGGCTGCATTTAACGCATGGTACTGGTCAGCCGGATGCATAGCATAAAAAAGTTCTTGCGCGGCAGGCGGCAGGCTTTCTGCCACCCACTGTCTGTCCGCGGGCGTAATTTGGGCGGTCACCGCTAGGCAAAATTGTTTAACACGCTGAATCATGATATATACACGAAAGCCGCATAATTTTTCTGCTGCTGGCTTTCCTTAGCGGCGGGTTCCGTCTGACTATTGACTGCCAGTTCCACGGACTTTCCCTGCTCACGCACCTGCGCCGCCTTCTCGATCGCTTCTGTTTCTTTACCGGCAGCATAGCCCACATACACATCTCTGGGCAGGCTGTGCATGGGCAGTTTCTGCCGCTCAATGGCGAGCAAAATACGCTCAATGCCTAACGCAAAGCCTGTTGCCGGACAGGCCGTACCAAAGTCCGCGAGCAGATGGTCATAACGGCCGCCGCCGCAAAGCGGATACCCCAGTCCCGGCGCATAAACCTCAAAGACCATGCCGGTATAATAGCTGAAATCACGGATGATGCCCAAATCAAAGCGCACATACTGTTCCACCTTATAGGCTTTCAACAGGCGATAAATTTCTGCCAGATTATCGAGCGCCCGGCGGCTCTGTTCATTAAGGGCGATATCATATGCGCTCTTTAGAAGTTCTTCTCCGCCATTCAAGAGCGGCAGTTTCTTTAATACCTGCTTGGCATTTTCCGGCAGCTGCAACTGTTCCACCAGCTGATTTAATTCCACCAGATTGCGGCGTTCCATAGCCGCTTTCAAATCGGCCTGTTCCTGCTCACTCAGGCGGTACTGATTGAGAATACCGTTTAAGAATTCCACCTGTCCCAAGCAGACCGTAAATTCCGTTAGCCCGGAACGCAAAAGCCCTGATACGGCCAAGGCTACTACCTCAGCATCCGTAGCCGGACTGCCCGGGCCCATAAGTTCCACACCAGCCTGATAGAATTCACACTGACGGCCTGCCTGTGCCTGTTCATAGCGGAATACACTGCTAATATAGGAAAGCTTCAACGGCAAGGGGCTGTCCTGCAGGCGGGTACTAACCAAACGGGCAATGGGAGTCGTCATTTCATGACGCAGCGCCACGGTTTTATTTTCCTTGTCAAAGAGCTTAAACAAGTGATTGCCAATGCCGCGATTACCGCCCAAACTCAATGTGTCCAGATATTCTATCGAGGGTGTGACCACTTCCTCATACCCCCATTGGGCAAATAGCTCAGCCAGGCGTGTTTCTACCACCCGCTTGCCAGCTGCTTCTGCCGGCAGAAAATCCCGGGTTCCATAGGGAATCTTTAACAAGCTTCTATCTTTTTCCATGAACACTGCTCCCCTCATTATTCATCAATCAATCTGCCTTGTCAGCAGGTATCCTGTCCAGAACAATCTTATAACCATCCGCACCATAGTTCAAACAACGTTTTACCCGGCTGATGGTCGCCGTGCTGGCGCCGGTGCGGGCCACGATATCATCGTAGATATGCCCCCCCTGCAACATGCGGGCCACCGCCAAACGCTGGGATAGTGCCTTGAGTTCACTGATGGTACAGATATCCTCGAAGAACTGATAGCACTCCTCCACCGACTTCAGCGACAGGATGGCTTGAAACAACATATCATTCTGCTCATCCCGCAGTTTTGGATTAACCAATTCCCTCTCCTCCTCTTATGCTTTTTATCTTTAATCCTTTAGTTTGTGAAATTATGTCATTCATTATAACATAAGCGTAAACAAAAAAAAAGCCTTGGAATGATTTTTTTACTTTCCAAAGCTTTTTGTTTCACAATATCATCTTATTGAATACATTTATCCTCAACAGGTGCATTTTTCTTTACCCATTGGGAAAACGCTTGCGTGTATTGCGTTTTGCGATTGGCCTGTACATAGGCATAAAATTTGCGTATTTGCTGCGCGCGTTTCCGCATTTCCCTGCCCTTCCAATTGTTCTTTTTGGCCGGAGCAAAGAGATTCGCTCCTCCCAGAGCATATTGCCGTGCCACAATGTCTTCTAATGCCACATCCGGATTGCTTAAAATATCATAGAAGACCGCAAAGGTTGTCGTGCGGCCATGTCCGGCATGGCAATGAAAATGCAGCCAGGCATTTGACGGCAGACTCTTATAAAATGCCACAAAATCATCAATATTTTCATCAGCAGGTGCAGACCGGTCGGTAAGAGGTATGCGTTTATAGCGCATGCCGAGCCGGGCAGCCAGTTCTCCTTCAGTTTCCACCTGCTCTACTTTAGACTCATAGGCAGAAAATAGCTTTGTATCCGTTTTGCCCAGCGGAACAAACGTCATTTCCTTTCCCATGAGAGACTGTAACTTCTTTTTCTCAGCTTTGATTACAGCAGCAGAATTAAGCTGGTAGTTGTCTAAATTCTTTTTCGTGTAACGGCTTACGGGAATGTCACCGTTAACAAAGCCATGCGATTCCTTGCGTAAATCCACCACATAGATAACCGCATCGCTGCCTGCCACTGTACGAATTTTATCCCGCATCATAGAAAGACCTGAACCGGAAAACGCAGCACTGGCAGAACAGCGCAAATGATCCAGCCCCTGACGACTAGGTGCCGAAGGCAATGACTGCGTAAATTCATCAGTCATAAAGCGCAAACTGCGGGGAAATACTGCCCCAGGCCTGGCATCGAGCCGCCAAACGACTTCATCCTGCTTTTCAGCAGCCTGTACTGCTGTCATCAGCATAATCAGCAAACAGCAAATTACAGCTACTATTCTACAGCTTGATTTTTCCCATAGATGACTTTTTTTCATCATATTTTGATACAGCCTCCTATAAAAATTGACGCCTGAACGGACAAAATTGTAGCGAAAAACTGCCCTTCCCGCAATGGGAAAGGAGCAGTTTTGACAGCGTTTTATTCTTTGAATTCGATTTTTCCGCTCATACCCGATTTAATGGTAAAGGACGGATCAGCGGGCAGGGATATTTTGACAATGGTCAAGGATTTTGACTGGTCAGATTCTGACTCGTCATTTTCCGGAGCTGCGATATCCTTCACCGTGCCCTGAAGCTTATGACCGTCAATCTCGTAATTGACAAACTGACCCAAACGCACTTTTGCTGCCTGATTTTCCGTGAGCTTAGCTTCCAGCCAGGCATCATTGCTGGCCTGAATGCGGGCCACTTCCTGTTCATTCTTGAGTTCACTATCCGCAGCCAGGCCCTCGGCTAGGCTGATAACCCCGCTCGCCGTTGCCACAATTTCCGTGGCCTGTTGATCGTTTTTAGCATTAGCCAGCGCAATCTCCGCCTGTTTCACCTGTAATTCTGCCTGTTTTAGCACTTCAGGACTGGTCGGAATCACTGTAGTCTGCGGCGCCGCAGCTGCGGCAGGAGCAGCATTAGCTGCTGCCTGTGCTGCCGCATATGCAGCAGCTGCTTCATCGCGCTTAGCCGCACTGATGGCGCCCATGCTAAAGAGTTCATTCATGCGCTGCATGCGGGCATAAGCATTAGCTGCCCGCTGCTGAGCACCGCTGTCCACCACTGGTGCTGCCGGTGCCTGCGCAACCGTCGTTGTCCCTTTTTGCAGCTGGGCATAACTTTGCTGCGCCAGCTGTACATTCTGCTCTAACTGGGCAATATCTTCCGGCGTAATCTTAGACTCTACCCGCGCAATTACGGTGCCTTCTTCCACATAGTCACCATCCTGCACCAGCACTTCCGTAATCTTGCCATCACCTTTAGCGGTAATCACAGACTCACTGCCTACCACCATCGCATCGCTTACCACAAAGCCACGGTTGCTGTGCTGATAGAGGTACAAACCGCCGCCCGCCAAAGCTGCAAGCACAATCAAGCCGATTAAGCCAAAACGAATAAAATTTTTCGCTTTCTCTGTAACATCTACTTCCATTTATATCCCCCCTTGGGATGATAAACATTAGACTACCCAAAGGCCCGGCGTAACTTTTTTACAAAGGTTATGCCGGGCCTTATCGAGCCTAACTTACTTTATTTTAGCCCAGCTGAGCCTTAATCACTTCTACAGCCTTATCAAATGCCTGCGGCAGTGCTTCTGCATTCTTGCCGCCAGCCTGAGCCATGTCCGGACGGCCGCCGCCGCCACCACCGACAACAGCAGCTGCTTCCTTGATGATCTTGCCGGCATGGATGCCCTTGGCATTGGCTTCTTTCGTTGCCTTAACCACGAGATTTACCTTGCCGTCATTAGCACAGGCCAAAACCACAACACTCGGCGTATCGAGCTTGGAGCTCGTCATATCGGCCACTTCACGGAGTTCGTCCATGCTGCCGGCATTGGTCTTGCCGCAGACAACATTCACACCGTTAATATCCTGCAAACCAGCAATGAGTTTAGCCGCATCGGCCTTGTCACGCATAGCAGCCACTTCGTCGAGCTGCTTCTGCATAGCCTTCATTTCGCCCTGCAGTTTTTCAATCTGTGCCGGAACTTCTTCTTCCTTGGTCTTGAGCTTGCCAGCAGCGTCAGCAAGAACTGCCATCTTAGCATTGGCATAGTCGAGCGCAGCCTTACCCGTGATGGCTTCGATACGACGCACGCCGGAAGCTACACCACTTTCGCTGACAATCTTGAACATGCCAATCTGACCAACATTGGCTACATGGGAGCCGCCGCAAAGTTCCATGGAGAATTCGGGAACCTTGACCACGCGTACCACATCACCGTATTTTTCGGAGAACAGAGCCATAGCGCCAGCAGCCTTAGCTTCGTCCAGGCTCATATGGGAAATTTCCACATCCTGGCCCTTGAGGATTTCATTGTTGACGAGTTCTTCCACATCCGCGAGCTGCTGAGCCGTCACCGGTTCAAAGTTCGTGAAGTCGAAACGCAGGCGTTCCGGCGTAACGGAGGAACCGGCCTGGCTGATCTGGTCGCCAACAACCTTCTTGAGGGCAGCCTGCAGAAGATGCGTAGCCGTATGGTTGCGGGCAGAAGCCAGTTTCTGTGCCTTGTTGACAGCAATCTGCACTTCGTCGCCGACTTTAAGCTGACCTTCTTCGACATAAGCCACATGGTAAACCGTGCCGTCCGGCAGTTTCTTGGCGTTGCTGACGCTGATATGACCGAATTCAGAGGTCAGGATACCTTCGTCACCAACCTGTCCGCCACCTTCTGCATAGAACGGCGTCGTCGTGAGGATTACACCAGCTTCCTGGCCGTCGGTGATTTCGTCCACCAGCTTGCCATCCTGCCAGATAGCGACAACCTTGCCTGCCGCAGCCTGTTCATCAACCGTCAGCTTGCTGACATCGATGGAAGAAAGGTCGGGTACAGCCACGCGGGTGTTTTCGGCACGGGCGTTGCGGGCGCGGGTGCGCTGCTCGTCCATAGCCTTGTCAAAGCCTTCCTTATCGAGTTCCAAACCATTTTCATGGAGAATTTCTTCCGTCAGTTCCCAGGGGAAACCAAAGGTATCGTAAAGGCGGAAAGTAACTTCGCCGTCGAGCGCCGTCTTGCCAGCAGCCTTAACCTTTTCGATTTCGGCACCGAGAAGTTCCATACCCTGATTGAGGGTAGCAGCGAAACGGTCTTCTTCGAGGCTGATAACCTTCTTGATGTAGTCTGCCTTGTTGACGAGTTCTTCAAAGTCCTTAGCACCGCGGTAAATTTCCACAGCAGCGTTAACAGCACCTTCGAGGAACTTGTCCTTGATGCCGAGCATACGGCCATGACGGATAGCACGGCGCAGGATGCGGCGCAGGACATAGCCGCGGCCTTCGTTGGAGGGCAGAATGCCGTCCATAATCATGATGGCCATGGAGCGGGCATGGTCAGCGATAACCTTGAGGGAGATATCCTTTTCGGCATCTTCGCCATATTTTACGCCAGCAACGCCAGCAGCGTATTCGATAATCGGGTACAGGAGGTCCGTTTCAAAGTTGGTTTTCTTTTCCTGCACAACGGAAGCCAGGCGCTCCAGACCGCAGCCCGTATCGATGTTCTTATGGGCGAGGTTCTTGTAGGAACCATCTTCCTGTTTGTCGTACTGCGTGAACACGAGGTTCCAGATTTCGAGGTATCTGTCGCAGTCACAGCCAACTGCGCAGTCCGGCGAGCCGCAGCCGCGTTCTTCGCCCAGGTCGATGTAGATTTCGGAGTCCGGACCGCAGGGGCCGGGGCCGATTTCCCAGAAGTTATCTTCCATCTTGACAATGTGATCCTGCGGGAAGCCCGGCTGGGATTTCCAGATTTCGATAGCTTCATCATCATCCGGATAAACCGTAACCCAAAGTTTGTCCTTCGGCAGTTCGACAACTTCCGTCAAAAATTCCCATGCCCAGGGAATAGCTTCGCCCTTGAAGTAATCGCCAAAGGAGAAGTTGCCCAGCATTTCAAAGAACGTCTGATGGCGGGCGGTACGGCCGACATTTTCAATATCGCCGGTACGCACGCAGCGCTGACTGGTCGTCACACGCGTACGAGGCGGCTTCATCTTGCCCGTGAAGAACGGCTTCAACGGCGCCATACCTGCACCAATCAGGAGCAGGGTCGGGTCATCCTGCGGAATCAGCGAGAAACTCGGCAGGCGAAGGTGCCCTTTCTTTTCTGCAAAGAACTGCAAATAAGCTTCGCGCAGTTCGTTACCACTCATATACTTCAAACAAATCTACCCCCATATAGGTATTTTGCAGCAGATGGACTCTGCTGTAATTTACAAACTTAACGTTCCTATTTTAGCACAAAATTAGCTATAAATAAAAGGGCTTGCAGTAATTTTTGCAAATTATCCCGCAAAGCCCTGGTCTTATTGATGAAATTCCCGCTGAAAAGTCATTTTATCTTTAATATCTTCATAAAAAGTATACTTTCCGCGATTATTCTTCTTGGTGTAATACAACGCATTATCACTGCGCTGCAGCAGCGTATCCAAGCTTACCGCATGCGATTCCGTGGAGGCCACGCCGATGCTCATGTCCAAATGCTGGAAGCATATATCATGGCGGAAGAATTCTCTGGCGGACTGATACAGTTTTTCCAATTTATCTACTAAAACTTCCCGCTCCGGCACAGCAAAAATTGCCACGATGAATTCATCACCGCCCAAACGGGCAATAAAATCCTTAGGAAAAGCCCTGGTCAATAGTTCACCAATCGCCATCAAAGCCGCATCGCCATACTGATGACCGAAGGTATCATTGAGCTGCTTGAAGTAATCCAAATCCACATAGCATAAGGTAAGCTCACCACTGCCCTTACGGCGGTGCATATCCACAAACTGATAAAAATAACGGCGGTTAGCCAGTTTGGTCAATTCATCGGTACGGGATAAAAGCAAAATCCGCTCTTTATAGGCATACTCCTCGGTTACATCCTTAGCCACACCGATATTGCCAATCATCTTGCCATCTTCATCAAAAATCGGTGCCTTATAGGTTTCAAGCTGCCTAAGCCCCAGCTTGGAATGCAATACCTGCTCCTGAAACAGCGTCGGTTTAGGATTGTCCGCAATGGCTTTATCCGTTTCGAGGCAAACATATTCGCCTTCCTCATACTGTTCAGGCGTTACGCCCCAAATCTCATAATGCTCCTTGCCTTCAACGTCCTGCATGGATTTGCCCACCATTTCACAGAACGCCTGATTGACCTTCAAATGACGGCCTTCCATATCCTTGAACCAAACAAAACCGGGCATAGTGTCCACCACCGTCTGCAGGCAGTTGCGGGTATGCCACAATTCCTTCTGCTTATAAAGGTCTTCCAGGAAATGCTGACAGAAGAAAGGCCAATAATTATCGAGCTTCGTAAGCGGCCATACACGACAGGCACGAGCAATTTTGTCTGGCGATAGTTCATTCAAGCTGTCCGTACAAATGACTAATCGCGTATCCCGTCCAAACTGTGCATCTATCTGCGCAGGTTCCCAATCCGCCACCGTATTTAAGAGCAAAGCGGCACATTTTCGCCCGGCCATCGGCGGCAAATCAGCCAGCGAAGCTGCCACTTCAAACTCAACCTGACAATTTTCAGGTATATTGGCATTCTGCATCGCCCTGACTGCAATCTCCGGCATACCTGCCATTACGACCAAAAGATGACAACGGAACATATTTATACACCTCAAACAGTTATATAAACCGACAAAGAGCTCCACGATTAAATCATGGAGCTCCATAAATTTTATAAGATATTGCTTACAGGTATAGTATCAAAGTCCACTGTCATTGTCAATTCCTTTTTCGCATTTTGTCTGCACAAGATTAAATATTAAACGGCGCAAAGAGTTTCCGCAGATAATTGAACCCTTTGGTAATCGCTTTTAAAAGTGGCTCCATCGTCTTGGGCTGACGAACGGCCAGCTGCAGAACCTTATGCCGCAGATTGCGGTATTCCGCATCGAAAATCGCCAGCTGCTCCTCCATTTCCATCTCCACCGACACCGCAGGAATGTTGGACGGCTGCAAATCGCAGGCACGGCCATGAATAACCACAGCATCTCCGCGGAAGGGAATATAGGCTTCACCCTGGTATTCCTTCTGAATCCGGCTCTTCAAGAATTCCTGCCCCTGGGCTTCACCATGGACAATAAAGATTTTCGCCGGTTTGGGATTCTGGAAATTATTTATCCAATTCATAAGCTGGTCGGTATCGGCATGGGCAGAAAAACCATTCATGACCTGAATCTGTGCCTTGACCGCCACATCCTCGCCCATGACCCGCACACGCTTAATGCCTTCGACTAAACGACGGCCCAGACTGCCTTCTGCCTGGTAGCCCACAAAGAGAATCGTCGATTCCGGCCGCCACAGGTTATGTTTCAAATGATGCAGGATGCGCCCGGCATCGGCCATGCCCGAAGCGGAAATGATGATGGCCGAACCTTCGGAGCTGTTGAGTGCTCTTGATTCCTCCGGCGTCTTGCAGATGCGCAGCTGCGGAAAGCTCGTGAGCTTTTCGCTGTCGCCAAACATCCTGATGGCTTCCTCATCAAAATCCTGATAATTCTTCATGAAAATGCGCGTTGCATTGATGGCCAAAGGACTGTCCAAAATAATCGGGATATCCCCATCCAGCCTTCCCTGTTTCCACAAATTGTAGAAATAGTACAGCAACGTTTGTGTACGGCCCACGGCAAAGGAAGGAATAATGACATTGCCCCCTCTGTCCATCGTATCATTGACGATTTCCAGAAGCTTCGTCTCCTTGTCATATGTCTTATGCTTGCGGTCGCCATAAGTGGATTCCACCACGAGGAAATCGGCCCCGGTAATCACGGTTGGGTCTTTGATTATGGGCTGTTTGGGTTGGCCTAAGTCACCGGAAAATACCAGTTTCGTGGTCTTTTCTCCTTCGACCACCTGCAAATCCACAATCGCCGAACCGATGATATGACCGGCATCGAAGAACCTGACCTTTACATTGTCACCCAAAGTAAATTCCTGTTCATAGGGCATGGGCACGAAATGCTTCAGTGCCTCTGCTGCATCATCCAGAGAATAGATGGGCTCCACTGGTTCCTCACCGCGCCGCTGATTTTTGCGGTTGAAGGATTCCGCATCAGACTGCTGAATGAATGCTGAATCCGGCAACATAATCTGTGCCAAATCACAGGTGGCCTGCGTGGCATACACCGTGCCCTTAAAGCCGTCCTTGACGAGTTTCGGAATCAGACCGCAATGGTCCACATGAGCATGCGTGAGAATGACCGCCTCAATCCCCGCAGGATTAAAGGGAAAATTCTCATAATTTAGTTCGCGGATTCTCCGCGCTCCCTGAAACATACCACAGTCAATGAGATACTGATGTTCCTGCGTTTCCAACAGATAGCAGGAACCGGTAACCGTATGCGCTGCGCCTAAAAAATCCAACCGCATAAAAATCCGCTCCTTTCAGGAATATATATGTATAATTCCCTAAAGGAGCGGAAAAATCCTGCTTATTTATTTTTCACCAATCAGGCGAACTTCCGGCTGCAGTTCTACGCCATGAGCTTCTTTAACGCGCTTCTGCACTTCATGGATGAGATTGATTACATCCGCAGCAGTTGCACCGCCCTTGTTCACCACAAAGCCGGCATGTTTGGTGGAAACCTGCGCACCGCCAACCGACAAACCTTTAAGCCCCGTCTGGTCAATCAGCGTACCGGCAAAATAACCTTCCGGACGCTTAAACGTGCTGCCGGCACTGGGCATCTCCAAGGGCTGCTTGCTTTCGCGGCGCTGCGTGAAATCGGCAATGCTCGCGCGGATTTCTTCTTCACTCCCCGGCGTGAGTTCCAATTCCACCTCAACAATGGCCTCGCCATTGGTCTGGAAGATACTGTGACGGTAGCCCAGCTCCAACTCGTCTAAACCGTAAGTTTTAACTTCGCCATCACGGGTTACCGCCCGCACAGCCTTGACCACGTTTTTCGTCTCCCCGCCATAGGCACCGGCGTTCATAAAGACGGCACCGCCAATGCTGCCGGGAATGCCACAGGCAAATTCCAAGCCAGCGAGACTGTGCTGAGCAGCAGCTTCAGCAATATCTTTCAAGAGTGCACCTGCGCCCACGGTCATTTTCGTACCTTCCACCTGAATGGTATTAAAGGTATCGGCAAAATTAACCACGACACCGCGAATGCCCTTGTCGCTGACCAGCATATTGGAGCCATTGCCCACAAAGGTAAGAGGCAAATCATATTCCTTCACCAGACGCAGGATTTGCTGCGTTTCCTCCATGCTGGCCGGTTTAATCAGGCAGTCTGCCGGGCCGCCAATTTCAAAGGTGGTATGTTCCCGCATCGGAGCATCCAGGAGCAGCTGTTCCGGCTTCAGAAACTTACGGCAGGCTTCAATAAATTTTTCATTTATCATCTTTCCAGTCCATTCCTCTTTAACTTACTTTTTCCACATACGCAACCCGGGGCCCACTTCTGCCAGCTGACCAAAGTCAAGCTGACGCAAAGCCTCATAGGCCACCACTGCCACGGCATTAGAGAGATTTAGCGAGCGGGCATCGGCAATCATCGGAATGCGTACGCAGGATTCCCAATGCGCATTTAAGATTTCCTCAGGAATCCCCGCTGACTCCTTGCCAAACACCAGCATATCCTCGGAAGTATACTGCACTTCCGTATGGACATGTGGCGCCTTGGTGGAACAATAATAAAAATTATGGTCAGGATATTTTTCCAACACTTCATTGAAGTTCTCATGATAATGCACCTTCACCAAGTGCCAGTAGTCAAGTCCCGCCCGCTTCAAATGCTTGTCGTCCGTAGAAAAGCCTAGTGGCTTTACCAAGTGAAGCTCAATTCCCGTAGCCGCACAGAGACGCGCTATGTTGCCTGTATTGCCGGGAATTTCCGGTTCGATTAAAACAATATGCAAAAAACTTACACCTCTTACAAATTGGCCAGCACTTCCAAAGCTTGATCACTGGTCATCAATATTTCGCGTGGTTTACTGCCGACATTCGGCCCCACGATATTCAACTCTTCCATCGTATCAATCAGCCGTCCGGCCCTAGTAAAGCCGATATGGAAACGCCGCTGAATGCTCGATGCCGAGGCCTGCCCCGTACTCATGACGAGATTGACCGCATCGGCAAGCAAGGCATCCGTCTTGGGTGCGCTGCGCGCTCCCTTGCTGCCGCTTTCTTCCTCCACCGCTTCGGCCATTTCCCGCTGAGTAAAGGCTTCGATTTCCTCGTTGGGTTCCATTTCCTGCCCTTGGGCGCGGATGAAGTCCAACAGTTTTTCCACTTCCTCATCACTGATGAACGCCCCCTGCACACGGCGGGGTTTGGACTCACCAATCGGGAAGAACAGCATATCGCCGCGCCCCAACAGTTTTTCGGCACCGCTGCGGTCAAGGATGGTACGCGAGTCAATCTGACTGGACACCGCAAAGGAAATACGGGAAGGCACATTGGCCTTGATGATACCCGTGATAACGTCAACGGAAGGACGCTGCGTAGCCAGCACCATATGAATACCTGCCGCACGCGCCTTCTGTGCCAGACGGCAGATGGCATCTTCTACATCATGGGGCGCAACCATCATCAAATCCGCGAGCTCGTCAATGATGATGACAATCGCGGGCATCTTATCCTCAGGGAAGTTATCGTTATACCCCTGCATGTTGCGGACACCTTTCTCCGCAAACTTGCTGTAACGCTTCTCCATTTCCTGCACCGACCAGTTGAGCACCGAAGCCGCTTTCTTGGCATCGGTAACCACCGGCACCATCAGATGCGGTATGCCGTTATAATTGGACAGCTCGACCATCTTGGGGTCCACGAGGATGAATTTGACTTCATCCGGCTTGGCCTTAAAGAGAATACTCGTTATCAGCGTGTTAATACACACCGACTTACCGGAACCCGTGGCACCGGCTACCAACAGGTGCGGCATCTTGCCTAAGTCGGCAAAGATGCCCTGTCCGCCGATATCCATGCCCAGGCCCACCGTGAGTTTGGATTTCGCCTTGTCAAACTTGGCATTTTCCAAAACTTCACGGAGCTGTACACCTTCGAGTTCCTTATTCGGCACTTCGATACCAATAGCGCTCTTACCGGGAATCTGCTCGATACGCACAGAGGCAGCCGCCAGCCGCAGTGCAATATCGTCGGCCAGATTGGTAATCTTGCTGACCTTCACCCCCGGCGCAGGCTCAAGCTCGTAGCGGGTAACCGCCGGGCCATGACAGGCATTCAAGATCGTTGCCTTGACCTTAAAATCAGCCAGGGTCTGCTGCAGGGTCATGGCATTTTCGGCAATCTCTTTTTCGAGTGCCGAATTTTGCGTTTTGACATGCTTGCTGAGAATTTCCGTAACCTTGGGCAGTTCATAAGGCTTAACCGGCGGCGGTGCCGCTTCGACTGTCTGTTCTGAACCGTCCAAAATCGCCGCCGCAGGTCTTATCGGCGCAATCTCCCCATAACTGGGCATGGCCGTGCGCTTGGCCGCATCTTTCATCGGCTTGGCTGACGGTGCTACTGGTTTGGGCTGGGCTACATTAATTGCAGGCTGACCGGTCACTTCTGACACGTCATTTGACCGGTCAACCGTTGACGTAAATCCACTTTCCTCAGTACCAACAGGCTCCACAGTCTCTTCTTCCTGCCGACCATACTCAATCGTGAATTTCGGCAATTCCTCTGCCGGAGCTTCCGGTTCTGCTGCCGTTACTTTTTCTGCTACCGGCTCTGCAGTAAGTTCTTCTGCCGCCTCGGTCAGCGGCAGTTCGGCGAAATGGTCATCCGCCTCCTGATTATAAAAGGAAGCCTTAACTTTTTCTACGACTTTTTCCTCTACGCGTTCGCTTACATCGGCTACCTTTTCATAGGCAACAGCTACAGCCTTGCCCGTAACTGCTGCACTTTTTGCCGCGGTACGCTGCGTGCGCCGCACGCCATTGGCTAGTGACCATGTAGTGGATAAAAGCACTGCTCCAATAACGCCGGCCACGAGCAAAATAAACGCTCCATCAACGCCAAAAAGCTTTCTCAGCAACAGCAAAAATCCCCCTGACAACAGCCCGCCGCCACGCGGCAGGCTTTCAGGAAGGATTTCCGCACCTGGCGAAATCACAAAATGATGCCATATGCTAAGCAAGGACAAAAACAGCATTCCCAGGCCAAAAAACCTTGGTGAATACACTAGGCCATGATGTTTCACAATGTATTGATAGCCAATCAGCCCAATAATCAACGGAATGACCACAGCCCCTACACCAAAGAGGTAATGCAGGCATTTGGCAAAGTAAACGCCAACAAAACCCACATTCAGCCCACCAATTCCACATAAGGAAATCAGGCTCACAGCTACCAGCAAAAGACCAAAGAGCTCGTACTTGCGTTCAGGATTAGCCGTTTGATGCACAGCCGTTTTACGCTTGCCGGCAGCACTTTTCCGACGCCGCGGAGCAGCTTTACGCTCCGTTGTCTTGCTTTTCAAAGTATCACCTCAACCACATTACTTGGTAAGACGCTCTGCACAACGCTGTGCTTCGTAACAAATGCGTTCTTCATCCATGGTTTTCAGTTCATTATTTTCCATAATAACCTTACCACCACAAATTACCGTATCCACAGAACCTGCATTTGCAGCATATACCAGCAGGGATACCAAATTATTCCGCGGGAACCATGCAGGGCTGTTCATATTCCATAAGGTGATATCGGCCTTGCAGCCTGCCTCTAAGCGACCAAGCTTATCTATGCCCACGGCCTTGGCACCATATTCCGTCCCCATCTTCAGGGCCTCAAAAGCAGGTATTGCCAGCGGGTCATATTCATTCACCTTATGCAGCATAGCAGCCAGATTTACTTCTTCCAGCATATCCATGTTGTTGTTGGAGGATGCACCATCCGTCCCCAAAGCCGTTACTATGCCTTCCTTCAGCAGACGGGGAACCGGCGCCACGCCGCTTGCCAGTTTCATGTTGCTGCCAGGATTATGTGCAGCGCTGATTTTATACTTCTTCATGATGGCAATATCCTGGTCATCCAGATGAACACAATGCGCTGCCAGCGTCTTGCCACCATCAAAGAGTCCCGTCTCCGCCACCCAGGCAAACGGACGCTTGCCATACTGCTTCAGAGAATCCTCAACTTCCGTTTTGGTTTCGTGCATATGAATATGAATGCCGGCGCCCAATTTCTGGGCCTGAGCAGCCACCTTCTTCAAGAACTCCGGCGGGCAGGTGTAAGGTGCATGCGGGCCAAACATGACGGTAAGCAAGCCGTTGTTTGCCCCATTGTAGTCCTTATACAACTCGACATTTTCTTCCAGTTTCTTTTCGCCATCAAGAGCAACACCAATGATTCCCCGGGAAAGTACGCCGCGAATGCCGGCATCAATCGTTGCCTCAGCTACGCGATGCATATAAGGGCCATACATATCCGCAAAGGTGGTGGTACCAGAACGCACCATCTCCACCATAGCGAGCATAGCGCCCCAATAGATATCTTCTTCATTCAGTTTTGCCTCAATCGGCCAAACCTTGTCATTAAGCCATTCCATCAGCGCCATGTCATCTGCATAGCTGCGGGTAAGCGTCATTGCAGTATGTGTATGCGCGTTGACAAAGCCCGGCGTGGCCAGATGATTTTTCCCATCAATTATCTTTGCAGGGCGAAAATCCTCCGGCACATCACCTATGCCCGTAATCTGATTTCCCGTCACCATAATATTCGTCAACGGTGTCGTTCCATCCGGCAGCACTACATACACATCTTTAATTAACAGCTTCAAAACAAAAATCCTCCTAAAATCATTCCATATTTAAATAAGCTCGCTGTTCAGCAGTAAGCTTATCAATTGCCATGCCCAAAGATTTCAACTTCAGCTCAGCAAGTTTTACATTCACTTCATTCGGCATCAGGTGTACTTCCTTTTTCAGTTCCTTCCCATGCTCTAAGAGATGCATCATGGAGAAGAACTGCACACCAAAGGACAAATCCATAATCTCTGCGGGATGTCCGTCACCGGCAGCCAGGTTCACCAAACGGCCTTCAGCCAACAGGTAAATCTTGCGGCCATCTTCCTGCAGGAATTCTTCGATATTATTGCGCACCTTGCGACGGGACTTGGACAGGCTCTCAAGTTCCGGGATATTGATTTCGCAATCAAAATGACCGGAATTGGCGAGCATAGCGCCATCCTTCATGGATTCAAAATGGCGCTTCACGATAACATCCTTATCACCAGTCAATGTCAGGAAGATATCACCGATTTTGGCCGCTTCATCCATCGGCATCACACGGAAGCCATCAAAAACAGCTTCAATGGCCTTAATCGGGTCAACTTCCGTAATCACGACATTTGCCCCCAGACCGCGTGCCCGCATAGCACCGCCCTTGCCGCACCAGCCATAACCAGCAATAACCACGGTCTTGCCCGCAATCACGAGGTTTGTCGTGCGCATAATGCCGTCCCAGGTGGACTGGCCCGTACCATAGCGATTGTCAAACAGGAACTTCATATAGGCATCATTGGCCGCAATCATCGGAAATTCCAACTTGCCTTCCTGTGCCAGACCGCGCAGGCGATGTACCCCCGTTGTCGTTTCCTCGGAACCGCCAACGATTTTGGGCAGCAAATCACGATGCGTCGTGTGCAGCGCATGCACCAGGTCGCCGCCATCATCAATGATGAAATCCGGCTCAATCTTCAACGCTTCATCAATGAACCGGAAATATTCTTCTTCCGTGCAGTCATGCCAGGCAAAGACATTTACGCCATCCTCAACAAGAGCCGCCGCCACATCATCCTGCGTAGACAGGGGATTGCTGCCTGTAATGGCCACCTCAGCACCGGCATGCATAAAGACCTCAGCCATATAAGCCGTCTTGGCCTCCAAGTGCAGCGTGATGACCATCTTTTTGCCAGCAAAGGGCTTTGTCTTGGAAAACTCCTCATCCACAGCACGCATAACCGGCATAAAATTCTTTACCCATTCAATTTTATCATGACCACTGGGGGCAAGCTTGATATCTCTAATCATGGATTCCATTTCAACAACCTCCCAAATAACGCCAAATACATGATGAAAAACTTAACTTTTATTGTACCACGAAAAACCTCTGTTCGTCATCCTATTTTTCCAGCCGTTGGTCAAGTTCCACGTAGTCTGTCATATCCGCCACCAACGGTGTAATGGAAATATAGCCCTGCTCCGTGGCATAAATGTCCGTAGCACTGCCCTTGTCCGAGTCGTAAACCTCTCCGGCCATCGTAAAGTAAACCTTACCATCCCGTTCTTCTTTGGTAAATGCATTGAGATAATCACGCTTTCCCTGACGGCCATACACATACTGGGGCAGGCCATCCTTGAGAAACAGCGGGAAATTGACATTATACAGGAACACCTGGCCGTCTTCAGGCATCAGTTTAGACAAGTCACGGGCAAATATCTCTGCAGCCTCATCATAAGTCAATTTACTGGCTGCATCCAAGGACAGCGCAAAAGATGGAATATCATGGAAATAGCCTTCCATCGCCGCCCCCACCGTACCGGAGTAAATAATGTCCGTAGCCAGGTTTGCTCCGTGGTTAATGCCGGAAACCACCAAATCCACCGGTCTGTCTTTCGTCATAAACGCTTCAATATATAACTTGGCACTATCAGCAGGCGTGCCCCCTACCGCCCAGGCCTCAATACCGTACTTTTCTTCCAGTACCTTATCCCGGGCTACCTCAATGGGCGAACCAATGGTCAGAGCATTGCTCATGCCGCTCTGCTGTTTCATCGGAGCCGAAACAATCACTTCGTGCTCCTTATGCAAAGCCCGCACCAGCGCCTCAATCCCCGCCGCCTTAATGCCATCATCATTGGATAATAAAATTCGCAAGAAAAAGCCTCCTTAACTGCTACGAATAAACATTTTATCCCTATTCTACCAATTTTTCGATTTTCTTACAATAATATTTGCACTTCTCTCTCAAAGAGCGTATAATAGTTCTGCAACATGCGAAATTTCTCAGACGAGGAGAATTATGAATTATGGCTAATAGATTTTATGAACTGACCGTAGCTGGCTGCAAACGTTCCCTGCCGATTTTGAACGTCACGGACAAACTGGCAATCGCCGGCTTCATCATGCTCGGTGACCCCGACCTCACACTGGCCTGCGCCAAGGACCTGGCAAAAAAGATTCCCGCAGACACGGATGTAATCCTCACGGCTGAAACCAAGGGTATTCCTTTGGCTGCTGACCTCGCTCGTGAATTGGGCATGGAACGCTATGTGGTGGCCCGTAAATCCGTCAAGGCATACATGGAAAACGCTGTTTGGGTGGAAGATGTTTCCATCACCACCAAGGGCGTACAGAAGCTTTGCCTGGATGGCGTAGATGTTGACCGCCTCAAAGGCAAAAACGTCCTGCTTTTGGACGACGTAATCAGCACCGGCGGCTCCATGAAAGCCCTGACTGAACTCACGGAAAAAGCCGGTGGCAAGGTAATCGGCGAAGCCTGCGTACTCGCTGAAGGCGATGCTGCCAAGCGCAAGGATATCATCTTCCTCGAGGCACTGCCGCTGTTTGACGCAGAATAATGTTACAAAAAAGCCTGTGTATCAATGCTATTCGCATTGATACGCAGGCTTTTTTTATTGCCTAAATTATTTTGTTTTACATTCGCTCTGCCAGCATATCTGCTGCTGCCAGTAATCCGGCAATCATCGCGCTGGGTCTTGGCGGGCAACCGGGGATGTAGATATCCACCGGCACCACTTTATCGGCAGCACCTACAATGGCGTAGCTGGCGCCGTAGGTTTCGCCGCCGGCTGCACAGGCACCACAGGCCATGACAAGTCTCGGCTCCGGCATGGCATCGTAAGACATTTTGAGTGCCTGCTCCAAATTTCTCGTCACCACACCCGTGACCATCAGGAGGTCAGCATGACGGGGAGATGCATCCACATGCACGCCATAGCGGTGCAAATCATAAATAGGATTGGACATCGCACCCATCTCGAAGTCGCAGGCATTGCAGGAACCGGCGTCCAAATGACGGACATGCAGACTGCGACCTAATTTCTGCTTAATGACCTCTGCCGTAATCTCGGTAGCATCTTCGGTAATCACCGGCAGAGCTTCATCCCGGCTGTGCTGCAGGCTGCCCATAGCCTTTTCGACGCATTTGCCGCAAAACAGGCATTTTTTATAGTCGATGGCATAGCCCTGACCATCACTGGTGACCTTAAAGGCTCCTACCGGGCAGGCCTTGGCACAAGCCGTGCGCAGATTTTCCGGGCAATCGCCCGTGATTTTTCCCCGAAAGCGGGCACTGCCGGTGAGGGAAATATTTTCGGTGGCGATTTTATCGCCTAATAAGCGTTCTATTACCTTAAACATAAACTCTCCTCAAAATTAGCGGTCAATGCACGCATAACACAGTTCAAAACTCTTATTAATCAGCGGGAAGTCCGGAATGATATCCCCCTGCACGGCAATGGTCACAGCCGGCCAGTTCGGATAGGAGGCACTGCGGACGAAGATGCGGTCAATTTTGCCATCCTGCAGGGCCACAAACTGGAAGTTGCTGCCCCGTGCCGATTCGCTAAGGCCCCAATCCTCACCACTTACAGTTGACCAGTCAATTTGAACGGTCAGATTTGACGATTCATTTGACTTGTCCGCCTTCAGCAGATTGCAAAGCTGCTGCACAAGAGCAAAGGATTCTTTTAATTCCGCAATGCGCAGAGCCAGTCTTGCGGCCACATCGCCGGTCTTTTCCGTCACGAGCTTAAAGTCGAGTTCCGGATAAAGGCCATAAGCAAAATCCTTGCGGCTGTCATGGGCAAAGCCCGAGGCTCTTGCGCCGACACCGACCATCGCCAAATCCACAGCGGTATTTTTGCGCACAACGCCCGTGGTGCGCACGCGGTTCTGGAAGTTGGCCTGCTGGGCAAACATTTCGCTTAAATCGCTGACATTGGCTTTGGTTTTATCCATAATATCGGCGATATCGTTGAGCAAGGCGCTGTCAATATCCTGACGCACGCCGCCGGGAACGATTACACCGCGCAGGAAGCGGTTGCCCGCAATGCGTTCCTGCAGGCGCATAAGCATTTCCTTCGTACGGCCGCCAAGGCTGATGGCCGGATTAAAGCCCACGCCGGCGGGAATATTGCCCAAATCACCCACATGGTTGGTGATGCGCTCAATTTCCATCAGCAGCGTGCGAATGATTTCCGCCCGCCGCGGAATTTTTACGCCAGCGATTTTTTCCACCGCCTGACAGAAGCTCCAGGTGTTGGCAATAGAGCAGGCACCGCAGATGCGCTCGACAATGGGCAGTACCTCTTCGGGCGTCTTGCCTTCCATGATTTTTTCCAGACCACGATGGGTATAGAACAGACGGGCGTCCAGCTGCAGCATGGATTCACCAGCCTGACTGAAGCGAAAATGACCCGGCTCGATAATGCCCGCATGAATTGGGCCAACCGGCACTTCATAAACGCCCTCGCCCTTCGCCACGCTCATATCCATGCGGCGGGTGCCATGCACATCAGCATCTCTATCCACAGTCTTACGCAGGGGATAAAAGCCCTCCGGGAAGGTGTCATGCAGGACAAGCGGGCGCGGGTCGGGATGATTCTGCGGCACAATGCCAAACATATCCTGAATCTCGCGCTCATACCAAACGGCAGCAGGAATCACACTGGTCAGGGATTCATAGCACAGAGACTCCCCTTCGCCGAAGACAGCCTTAACGGCCTCCATTTTATGCTCGCTCAAATTTTCAAAAACAGCGTAAATCGCATAGCCTTTTACATCCGGATTTTCCGTTTCATCCCGGCCAAACATAGCGGTCAACGGATTTTTGCCGCCGTTGGACAGGATATTAGCCGTGCCGCGGAAGTTCTCCGGTTTTACGACTTTCAATGACCAATCCGCCATTACTGCACACCTCCCATGACCACTTTTACCGCCTCAGTCAAAAGCGTTCCCACATAGGGAAGCTCATAGGCAAAGGCACTTACCACACCACTGACAGCCAACATCAAGAGCAGTACGCAGCTGTCCAAACGGCCCATCAGCTCGCCAGCCGCCTTGCGGGTCGGCTTGCCGCCCAGCATGCGCATGGCATGATAGAGAATACCAATCAGCATACCGGCCAGCAGCACGAGCGCCAAAATCCCTAAATACGGATGATGTGCCTGGAAGAAGCTGGCAATGATGTAGAACTTACTGAAGAATACGCCCATCGGCGGCATACCTAATATGCCTACGATACCGAGCAGCCAGAATATCGCCGTTTTGGGCGCCTGCTGCATCATGCCGTGAATGCGCATCATATTTTTCGTTGCATAGGTTTCCATAATGGTACCAGCCGTATAGAACAGCATGTATTTAACCAAGGCATGGTTGAACATATGCAGAAGGGACGCCTCTGCCGCCAGCGGCATAAAGAGGCCAAAGCCTGCGGCCAGCAGGCCGAAGTTTTCCATCGAAGAATAGGCAAGCATACGCTTGACATCACGCTGCACCACCACGAACGGCACAGCCAATGCAATGGTCAGCAGGCCAAAGCCCACATACATAGAGCTGATGAAATCCAGCCCCACCACGGGCATCACAATGGCCGTAGCGCGCAGGAGCACATAGAGCGCACAGATACAGAGCGCACCAGAGAGCAGGCCGCTCGTGAGTGCCGGTGCCTCCGAATGGGCATCCGGCAGCCAGGCATGCATGGGCGCCAGGCCGATTTTCGTGCCATAGCCTACAAAGAGGAAGCAAAACGCGAGTTTTGCCACATCATGGTCGAGCATATCGGCATGAACTTTCATAAATTCCCAGTTCAACGGCAGCACATCGCCCATAGCCTGCAGCTGGCCATAGTAGAGAATAATCGTACCCAAAAGAGCCAAACAGATGCCCACAGTGCAGACCATAACGTATTTCCACGCTGCCTCCAGTGAAGTACGGGTGAATTTGAATGCTACGAGCAGTGCCGATACCAAGGTGGTCGCCTCAATGGTTACCCACATGAGGCCTAAGCTGTCCACCGTCACCACCAGCATCATCGTCCAGACGAAAAGATGGGACAGCGCATAGAAGCGCCCTTCCAAATGGGTAAAGCGGCGCAAGTATCCATAACGGATATTGGTGTCGCGTTCCAGATATGCCTTACTGGTCCAAGCAAAAGCCAGATACAGCGCGCCGACGATGACGAGCATCCAAATACTCAGCGAATCCACATAGAAAAATCCCTGCCGGATTGGCTCATGGGGATGGGCGGCAAATTCTGCCGCCATGTGCAGAATCAGACCAAAGACCACCGTGGCCGTCAGCCTGTCGGCAAAGTGCAGGAGTTTTAACCCCAGCAGCCCTGTGACCGCCACCACTGCAAAGAGCAGCGGCAGCCCAAGTATATAATAAAGTTCCATAAACTACCTCAGCCCTTCAACTTTCTCATTACCGTGGTATCCGTGGTCATAAAGGACAGGCTCATGCGGTTGGTGAGAATGACCAGCACGACCACAGCGATCAACACGTCCAAAAATACGCCCAGTTCCACCACCAACGGCAAGCCCTCGGTGATGATCAGACCCAGCAGATAAATGCCGTTTTCCAAGGTAATCAGGCCGCACATCTGCAAAATGGCCCGTCTGCGCATAACCATGAGTGCCAACCCCGTCATAATCATCATGATGGTCGCGGCGAAGAAATCCCGCGCCAGAGGGTCGAGCATAAAACGGCTGCCCAGCACATAGCCGAACACCAAAAAGGCTGCCGCCGCCATGGTCGAATAATTCACATTTATATCGGAAAAGATTTCCCGTTCATCGGTAATCCGTTTGATTAATTTCAGCATGGCCATCGGGATAAAAAGCACCTTAACGCCCACGGTCAGGGCAAAGGGAATAAGGGCATGCATAAGGCCATGATTGAGCCCGGCCAGCAGGCAGGCGCAGGCAATGATGGCGGACTGTGCCATCAGGCAGACAACTGAACGTTTAAGCTCCATCACCCTGGTCTGGAAATAGACCACCGCCAGGAGCAGAACGACTAAATATTCCATTTTTCCTCCTTAGCTTACTGGGCAATAATCGCAACAGCCAGCATGATAACCGCCGCCGCCAGATAAACACGAACCTTGAACAGACGCATCTTATTGTTCAGAATTTCCACTAAACCAACCAGCAGCGCCGTCATAAGTACCTTGACCACCATCGGCAGCGGCAAAGGCAGGTAAAGCGCACCGAACAGCACGAAGAAGGACAGCATTTTGAGCATGCTTCCCAAATGGATGTAGCTCAACAGTCGTCCGGAATATTCCAGCGTCATGCACTCGTGAATCATGGTGAGTTCCAAATGCGTATCCGGATTGTCCACCGGCAGACGGCTGTTTTCCGCCAGCATCACGAGGAAGAACGCCACGCTGCCCAGTACCGCCGGAACGGTGAAGTAAAAGGCATTGTAGTCAATGACCATCTGCGAAAGCATGGTCGAGCCGTAGCGGGAGGCATTTAAAAGCACCGCGAGCATTACAGCCGGTTCCACCAACACGGAAATATAGATTTCGCGGGAACCGCCCATGCCGCCAAAGGCCGTAGCCGAATCCAGCGAACCCAAGGTCATAAAGAAACGCCCCAAAGCCAGCACATAGACAAAGACAAAGGCATCCCCAAAACGGATATTGCCCTGCAAAAGCCCCGGTAGCATCATCGCAGCCATAATACTCGTCACGAGATAGACGATAGGCGCCGCTAAAAACACCCAGCTGGTGTATTTGGTCACGAAAACCGGCTTGCGCCACCACTTCCAAAGGTCAAAATACTCCTGAAAAATGCTGGCCCCCTGCCGTTTCTGCAAAAACGCTTTGGTCTTATTGACGATTCCGGCAATCAGGGGAGCGCAGATGAGCAGACAGAGCGCCTGCACAGCGCCATGATAAAAACTAAATGCCATCTTATAACCCTCCCCAAATCAAGACAATAACCATCGCAATCATGGTATAACCGATATAGAGCCGCACACTGCCCTGCTGTACGATGCGCAGGGTATCGGCCAATTTGACCATAATGTGTTCGACCGGACGATAGAGTCTGTCCGTGAACTGGTCAGGAATCAGCAGATTATAATGAAGCTTGCGGCCAAAATACGCATGGTCCCGCTGCAGGAATACGCGCTCACGGCGAGGCTTCAGGATAAAGTCAAAGGCGCGGCGTAAAGGCTTGGAAAAGCCTGTCGCCGTATACTGCTGACGGCGGGTCGGTTCCGTACCACAGTTCCAGGTCACATCCTGGTGGACGATAATCTTGTCGCTGCTGATGGTCATGAGCAGCAGTGCGACGAGCACCAAGGCCGCGAGCAGGATAAGCAGCGGATTAAACACCGACTCCGACTGGCCGCCGTTCCACCACAGACCGATAACATCACCGGCAGGAATCGCCAACGGACTCGTCACGAGCACATGGCGCATAAGATTGACAACCGGTGCCGGCATAATGCCCATGGCCAGAATGGCCAGTGCCTCCAGCCCCATACCAGCCAGCATGGTAAAGGGCATTTCATGTGCTTTGAGCACGAGATTGGAGCGGCGGCGTCCCAAAAAGGTCACGCCATAGAGCCGCACAAAACAGCCCAGGGCCAAAGCGCCCGTAAGCCCCAGCAGGATAAAGGCAAAGATGACGAGCAGGCGCAGTTCCGGCGTGCCGGATTCATAAGCCAGCGTCATCATGCCCTGCAGGGTCAGCCATTCACCGACCAAGCCGCCCGTAAACGGCAGGGAGGCCAGCGACATGGAACCCACCAGCGTAAACGCTGCCGTCCAGGGCATTTTCTTCAAGAGCCCGCCCAAGAGTTCCACATTACGCGTGCCTGTAGCATGCATAACCGCACCGGCACTCATAAAGAGCAGGCATTTCATCAGGCTGTGGGCAAAGGAATGTACAAGCACCGCCGTAAACGCGACCACCGACAGATAAGGTCTGTCCAGTGCCACCAGAATCATACCGCAGCCAAAGGCGGCAAAGATGATGCCCATGTTTTCCACGGAGGAATAGGCCAGAATGCGTTTCATATCCTTTTCCATGGACGCATAGAGCACGCCCAGGAACGCCGATACCAGCCCCACCACCATAACGATAAGACCATAGGCGAATACATCGGCACCGATGAATTCAAAGACGAACCGGCCAAAACCGTAAACCGCCACTTTCAGCATGACACCGCTCATGAGCGCCGACACATGGGAAGGTGCCGCCGGATGTGCATTGGGCAGCCATACATGCAAGGGCATCAGGCCGGATTTCAAGGCAAAGCCGGCAAAAGCACAGCCAAAGGCAATATGCTTCAGCACTGGCGGCAGCTCGCTATGCGCCAAATCAGCAAAGGCAAAACTCTCTGCCCCGCTGCCCAAAAGGTAAAACGCCATCAAAATGGCCGCCGTACCCAGATGGGTCATGACCATATACTGGTAAGCAGCACTGACTACCTGTTTCTTCTCGCTCTCGTGATTCACGAGCAGGAAAGAAACCAGCGCCATAACTTCCCAGGCCAGAATAAAGGTAAAGGCATCACCTGCGAGCACCACCAAAACCATCGAGCCTAAAAAAAGGTTCCAAAGCCCGGTCAGCTGACGGATGCGGGCACCCAGATAGCCACGGCCATAGCCCATGCCATACAGGCTGACCGCCGTTCCCGACAGGCCGATAATCACGAGGAATGCCGCTGCCCAACCGTCAATCACCAGCGAGTAACGGCCAAACTGCAGCATACCTCCTCCTGCCAGCCCCAAGAGTTCCTGTGAGGCCAGCCCCAACACCATAAGGCTGGCTATAACCGCCAGCCCCATGGACACATAATGGGCAGCTAATTCCAGCCGCTTAGGCCAGATCAGCGCCAGCGTTCCGAGGCCATACAGCCCTAACGCCCCCATAAAAGATTCCATACGTTCCTCCCATAAATTAATAATTGCTTGAATGATATAGTAACTTTCACATTATACCGCAAACCACCGCAGCTGAAAAGTTTTTTTCAAAATTTGACCCTGCCTTATCGGCAATGATATAATGAAGTTTATGCTATTTCATGTGATAAATTAAGGAGAACAATTATGAGTCTTGACGGCTTTTCCATGCGTCCGCTGGTGCGCGAGTTAAACAACACCTTGGCTGGCGGCCGCATTGATAAAATAACCCAGCCCAATAAACAATCCATCGTCCTGTCCATTCGTCAGCCGGGACAAAACCAGCAGCTGCATATCTGCATCAATTCCCAGAATCCCGCGGCGCATCTGATGACCAAGAATCTGGAAAATCCTCCGGAGCCGCCAGTCTTTTGCATGGTGCTCCGCAAGCAGCTCGAAACCGGCCGCATTGCCGCTATCCGACAGCACGGTTTAGACCGCATTCTGTTGATGGACGTGGATTCCATTGCTGCGGGCGGCAAAATCGTAACCAAAACCCTGATTATGGAACTGATGGGCAAATACAGCAATATGATTCTTGTGCAGGATGGCATAATCATTGACGCCCTGCGCAAAATCGGCACCAACAGCAGCCGCGTGCGCACCGTCCTGCCTAGCGACACTTACGAACTCCCTCCGGGACAGGACAAGCTGGATATCTTTACCACGCCCATGACGGACGTTATCGCGAAACTGCGCCAGCTCTCCCCCGAAGAACGCATCGACAAGGCACTTCTGGCAACCTGCATGGGTTTTGGCCCCGTTTCAGCCAAAGAAGTCTGCTTTAGTGCGGGACTTGCTCCCAGCACACGTTTAAACACCTTGGACGAGGCCGACTATCAATCCCTCGAATCTGCCCTAACGGAAGTGCGCGATGCCGCAAGCCAGGAACAGGCTGCCCCGGTAATTCTTCTCGACGAACACCAAAAAGTGCTGGCCATGGCCTCCTTCCCTTTGCACTATCTGCCGCAAGCTGTTACGCTGAACTTTAACAGTATCAGCGCCATGCTGGAAAAGGCCAGTGCCCTGGCGGGAAGTTATGTCCTGCCCGACAAGGACCGGTTCAAGAAGCTCGTCAAGAATGAACTGCACCGCGCAGAAAACAAGCTGGTCAAACTCGATGAAGAAATTGCCGCCGCCGAAAATGCTGAAGAATACAAAATCCGCGGCGACAATCTGATGACCTATCAGTACCAGTACAATGACCATGAGGATGCTGCTATAACGGTCGCCAATATTTACAGCGAAACAGGCGAGGAAATCACCATTCCCCTCGACCAGCGCTATACCATCATTCAGAATATGCAGCTTTGTTACAAAAAATACGACAAACTAAAGCGCGCACAGGAACTCCTGCAGGTTCAGCGGCAGGAATGCGAAGCTTCCATCACCTACCTAGAAAGCATTGAAGCCTCGCTAATGGCCTCATCCAGCCTTGGCGAAATCGCCGAAATCCACAATGAACTGGTAGAAGGCGGCTACCTGCGCGAAAAGCTCAAACGCAAAAACAACGACAAGCCTTCCCACCCGTTCCGCTTCATCGCTCCCGACGGTACGCAAATTCTCGTGGGCAAGAACAACTACCAGAACGACAAACTGACCTGCAAAACCGCCAGCTTCAACGACACTTGGTTCCATACGCAGAACATCCCCGGTTCCCACGTCATCCTGCGCAACGGCGGCATCGAGCCCAACGAAGACACGATTCTATTATGTGCCCAGCTAGCTGCCCACTTCAGCAAGGCGCAGGGTTCTTCCAAAGTGCCTGTGGATTACACCGAAATCCGCTACGTCAAAAAGCCCTCCGGCAGCAAGCCCGGCTTCGTCATCTTCACCAATCAGAAAACCCTATACATCACGCCGGATGAAGCAGAACTTGCCCCCATCCTAGCTCAGGACCCGCAATAGAACTTTCTAAGAACATTTACTATATAATACACTAAGCCCGTGGGGCTGGCAGTATTTTTCCGCAGCTTTTGACAAGCCTGTCTATGGCGAAGGAAAAATATTGCCAGCCCCACGGGCATCTATTTAAGCAGGTGAATGTACTAACAGTAAAAAAGTATTTTATACTGCCACATCATCATAAACATAACTATCCATATAAACTTTTTCTGGTGCAATATCTATCTCGCCATTATTCCACGTAATTGCCCCATGAAATATAACCGGCTTGTTAAACACGCTTTCATCCGCCAATGGCTTAAAGGCAGCACCTTTAAGTAATGTCGTATCGAATAGTCTTCGTTCTCCGGTGGAAAAAGTGACCAACAACATGCCACCACGCAGTGGCTTTGCCTCAGTTACCTTTATGTTCTCTACCAAACTTCCAGCATAGCATACTTCATCTTTCACATACATATCATCACCTCATTCCATCGGTGGAATTTTATCAAAGTGCTCACCACGAACAGCCTGATTCCATGCCTTGTATGCTTTTTCTTCATTATAGGCTAACCAACCCGTCACGATTTTCAGTTGTTTTCGCGGCAAAGCCCCTGCTAATAATTCCCCATCTATAGCTACCACCGCTTCATATTCCCCGTAATAAACATGTACATGAGGTTTATTGTGTTGGCCTACATCATAAAACAACATATAAATGACCATGCCACCAAACCGACTCAACTCCGGCATCCAACTCCTCCCATCTTCCTATGATTTTCGCTTCTCTTGTTTTCATTTTAACACAACAGTATGACTAAGTACATAGATGTTATTACTATACGCAATAAAGCCCGGTGACTGATAATATTTTTCCGTCGCGTTTGGCAAGCCTGCCTAAGCAGAGGAAAAATATTATCAGCCACCGGGCGTCAATTTAAGCAGATGAATATACGAACCACAGCAACGGTATTCATACGGCTTTTGTTGTTGCAAATTTCTGCTTCGTAAGCTTCGCATGACTCACCATTTCCTTGGCATTATCCAAAGAAGCAGTGGTCACATCCACACCGGATGCCATACGGGCAATCTCACTGATACGCTCGCGCTCAGTCAGCGGCCGTACCTGCGTAACCGTAGACTCTCCGGCACTGGTCTTGGCGATATAGAGATGATTGTCTGCCATGCAGGCAATCTGCGGCAAATGCGTAATGCAAAGCACCTGCTTGTACTGCGCCACGAGCGCAATGCGCTCAGCCACCATCTGCGCGGTGCGGCCGCCGATACCCGTGTCGATTTCGTCAAAGACCATGCTAGGCACAGAGGAGTCCCTTGAAGCGGCCACCGTCTTGATGGCCAAGGCAATACGGGAAAGCTCACCGCCGGAGGCCACCTTCGACAGCAGTTTTTCTTCCTCGCCGGGGTTGGCGGAAAAGTACATCGCTACGTTGTCGGCACCACTAACAAGGAATTTTCCTGCCGGTTCCACGCGGATATGGAAAGCTGCCTGTGGCATGCCCAAGGCGGCAAGCTGGTTGCCAATAGCCGCAGCCAGTTCTGCCCCCGCCCGCTGACGCAAGGTCGTAAGCTGTTTCGCTTTCTTGCCCAGTTTTTCTTCCAGCAAGGCAATTTCCTTTTCCAGTTTGGCCATGTCATCATCATAGTTTTCAATTTCCAGAAGTTCCTGCTGAACCTTGCTCTGATGTTCCAGCACATCGGCAATTGTTGCCCCGTATTTCCGGCACAGCCGGTCAATAACGTCCATACGACTTTGCAGTTTGTCCAGTTTCGCGGGCTGGAATTCCAAAGATTCACCGTAATCCCGCAGCTCGCCAGCGGCTTCCTGCAGGGAGATATAGGCCTCCTCCACCATCGTATAGGTATTGGCGAGGCTGTCGTCATAACGGCTCATATCCTCAAGGTTCTTCTTGACCTTGGCCACGGCAGTGAGTACGGCACTGCCGCCAATCCCCACATCCAAAATATTATAGGATTCTTCCACAAATCCCGCTATTTTTTCAGCATGGGAGAGCTTGCGGATTTCCGCATCGAGTTCCTCGTCCTCATTTTCCTTGAGTTCCGCTTCGCTGATTTCCTTGTCCTGCCAGCGCAGCATATCGAGACGCTGGGCATATTCCCTGGCAGCCTGTGCCTTTTGCGCCTGCTCCTGCTTTTTTTCCCGCCAGGTGCCAAAAAGCTGCTTATAGCCGGCCAACGCCTCCGTTACATCCGGGTCATACTGGTCAAGCAGGGCAAACTGGCTTTCTTCCTTCAGCAGCGCCAGATTCTCATTCTGACCGTGAATATCCACCAAAAAGGCACCAATCTGCTTCAGAATCGTCAATGTAACATGACAACCGTTGACCAGCACCATGCTGCGGCCACCTTTGGTCACCTGCCGCGTGATGATTAAAAGTCCCTCCGAATCATCAATCGCCTGACCGGAAAGCAGTTCATGCAGCCCTAAGGATTCATCTTCCAGGGTAAAGACAGCCTCTACACGCAGCCAATCGCAGCCGGTGCGAATGGCATCCGAGGAAACTCTTTGTCCCAGGATAGCCCCCAAAGCGTCAATCAGGATTGACTTGCCCGCGCCGGTTTCACCAGTCAGTATGTTCAGCCCTTCGCCAAATTCCACCTGAACATGTTCCAACAGGGCAAAATTCCAAACCGTTAATGTTTTCAGCATCCCATGCGTCTCCTTTAATTTAAGAAAGCCAACAGCCGCTGTGTAACGTCCGGAGCTGCATCCTTGGGCTTTACAATAATGAAGATATTATCGTCACCGGCGACGGTGCCCAGCACCTCTGGCCAGTTGGCATGGTCGAGTGCCGAAGCCACCGTATTCGCTCCGCCGGGCAGGGTTTTCAGCACAACGATATTTTCACTGTAGTCACAGCCAAGCACGGTATCCTGAAACAAGCGCTGCATGCGTTCTTCCGTGAAAATAACCGTGTTATTCATCGGATAAGCATAACGATAGCGTCCATCGCCAGTGGGGACTTTAATGAGCATCATTTCCTTGATATCCCGGGAAACGGTGGCCTGCGTCACCTTAATCCGCTCCTGCCGCAAGGCTTCAGCCAAATCCTCCTGCGTTTCAATGATCTGCCGATCGATGATGTTTTTTATCACGGCCTGGCGAACACTTTTCACCTTTTCACCTTCACGCTTATTTCCTTTCATCGAGCTCATGATTCCACCCCATTGTTTTTCCAAAGTTTTGTTCTTAAAATCTGATAATAATCCTTGTCCTCAAATTTAATAATGCCAGCCTGCACCGTGGACTTCATCACGGTTACCTCATCGCCTGGCAGCAAACGGAAGCTTTCCTGGCCATCAAAGGTCACGAGAATATCCTGATGGATTGCTGCAATTTTAATGTGCACCACATCATCTTCTCCGACCACCAGGGGCCGTATGTTAAAAGTGTGGGCACAGATGGGCGTGACGAGTAGCGCCTGTATGGACGGGCTCATAATCGGCCCGCCGGCCGACAGGGAATAGGCGGTAGACCCGGTCGGTGAAGATACGATTACACCATCGGCCTTGTAATCCATCAGATGGGAATCGTTGATGGATAACCCCAAATGCAGCATACGCGCCACACCGCCCTTGGTGATAACCACATCATTGATGGCATGACCTAAGAAGCGTTCTTCGCCGTCCGATTTGGCAAAGCCCGCGAGCAGCAGCCGATGTTCAATGCGGTAATCGCCATCAAACAATTTTTGCAGCTTCGTTTCCAGTTCGCTGAGCTCAATGTCGGCCATAAAGCCTAAAGTACCGATATTGATGCCGCAGACCGGCACGGCCATGGCACCATAACGGCGGCAGACGCCCAAAAGGGTACCATCACCGCCAATGGACAAGGCAATATCAGCCGTCTTTTTTTCGATATCCGGCACGCCTAAGTATTCCAAATCAAAATAGCGGGACTCATCCACAGGAAGCATCAGCTGCACATCTTTATCCTGATAAAATTGTAAAATCCGCCGCAATACCTCCGGGGCCTGAGGTTTGCTGACATTGGGAAATATGGCAATCGTCTTAATCGGCATAAAGATTCAGCTCCTTATCTGCCTGTTTGTTTACTTATCCAGTTCTCCATGAGCTTCCGCCACCACCGTGACAATCCGCTTCTCCGTCACCGTATCTTCCTGCGCCTTATCCTTGGACAGGCGGATAAGATACTCGATATTACCCTCCGGCCCTTTTACCGGCGAATAGGTCAGGGCCATGGTGACAAAGCCCAATTCCCGCGCAAAGGCCGTTACCTTGCGAATAACATCCTCATGGATTTTTGGGTCACGGACAACGCCCTTCTTGCCCACATTTTCCCGGCCAGCCTCAAACTGGGGCTTAATCAGCGCCACCACTTCTCCGTTGTCGGTGAGCAGGCTGTATGTCACCGGCAACACCTTGGTCAACGAAATAAACGCCACATCAATGGAGGCAAAATCAAGCGCCGTGCCAATGTCTTCAAGCGTCACATTGCGGATATTGGTGCGCTCCATATTGACCACGCGTTCATCAGTACGCAGTTTCCAGGCCAGCTGGCCATAGCCAACATCAATGGCAAAGACCTGCACTGCACCATTTTGCAGCATACAGTCCGTAAAGCCGCCGGTCGAAGCACCGATATCGGCACAGCGTTTGCCGGTAATCTCCACGCCAAATTCCTTCATGGCCTTGGCCAGCTTCAAACCACCGCGGCTGACATAGGGAATATCGCTGCCGAGCAGGCGGATTTCCGCTTCGGCCTTCACCGTAGCGCCGGCCTTATCTATCTTCTGATTGTCTACGAGTACTTCCCCGGCCATAATCATGCGTTTGGCGCGTTCCCGGCTGCCTGCCAGACCACGCTCCACCAAAAGCATATCCAATCTCTGTTTTGCCATCAGTTCAATCTTTCCTTTATCTTCGTTGCCATCTGCTCCGGCTGCAAGCCGCAAAGGGTCAAGAGTTCTTCCTGCGTGCCCTGCTCGATAAACTTATCCGGCAAGCCCAGCCGCAGTAAATCCAAATTGCGGCTTAAACCGCTGTCCATCAGGTATTCCGCCACAGCGGAACCAAAACCGCCAACAAGGCTGTTTTCTTCCAGTGTAACCATCAATTTAACATGGCTGAGCCGCTTAATCATATCCGTATCCAAAGGCTTAACAAAGCGCATATTGACCACAGCGGCGGAAATCCCCTGCTGCTGCAAAATGTCAGCAGCTTCTTCAGCCTTATAGAGCAACGGGCCAACACCTAAGATTGCCACATCACTGCCCTCGCGCAAAAGCTGCGCCTTGCCCACAGAAATATCGGCAAACTCTGCCGCAAGCGCTGCGCCCTTGCCCGCACCGCGAGGATAGCGCACCGCCGTGGGACTGTCCATGCTGACCGCCTTGGCCAGCATATCGCGCAGCTCGGCTTCATCCTTGGGCACAAAAATCGTCATATTGGGCATATGCCGCAGGTAGGACAGGTCAAACGCACCATGATGCGTAGGCCCATCTGCACCGACCAGCCCGGCTCTATCGAGGCACAAGGTCACAGGCAGATTCTGCAGACAAACATCATGCATCAGCTGGTCATAGGCACGCTGCGCAAAGGTGGAATAAAGCGCCACCACTGGGTGCCTGCCATCAGCAGCCATACCGGCCGCCAGTGTCACCGCATGTTCTTCGGCAATGCCCACATCAAAGAACCGGTTAGGATATTCCTCACCAAAGGCTTTGAGGCCCGTGCCGCTCGGCATAGCAGCCGTGATTGCGGTGATATTGCTGTCCTTTGCGGCCAGCTCAATCAAGGCCTTGCTGAATACGGATGTATAGGAAGGCGCACCTGTCTTTTGCGGACACTTGCCCGTCTCCCGGTCAAATTTGCCAATGCCGTGGAACTTGTCCGGTTCCATTTCGGCCGGCGCATAGCCCTTGCCCTTGGTCGTATGGATATGGATAAGGATGGGCCCTTCCATCTCGCGCACCCGCTCGAAAAGCTCCTGCAACAGGCTGATATTATGTCCATCCACCGGGCCGATATAATGAAAGCCGATTTCCTCAAAGACACTGCCCGGCACCAAAGCCGCCCGGACACTGTCTTTTACAATCTGCGCGGTTTTAAAGGCTTTATCGCCGATATGGGGAATGCTCATCAAGAGATTGCCCATATCCTTTTTGGCGCGATTGTACTGGGGCGTAATGCGAATGCGGGACAGGTAATCACTAAGCCCGCCGACATTTTTATCAATCGACATTTCATTGTCGTTGAGGATGACAATGAGTTTTTTACCCAAATCGCCTGCCTGATTCAGCGCCTCAAAGGCTTCCCCGCCGGTCAGGGCTCCATCACCGATAACGGCGATGACCTCGTTGTTGCGCCCGGTTAAATCGCGGGAAATCGCCATGCCCAAGGCCGCCGAAATCGACGTACTGGCATGGCCGACACCAAAGGCATCATAATCCGACTCAAAGCGGTTGGGAAAGCCCGTAATGCCCCCCTTTTGGCGCAGGGTATGGAATCTTTCCCGGCGTCCCGTGAGTATCTTGTGGGTGTAGGCCTGATGGCCCACATCCCAAATCAGTTTGTCCTTGGGAAAATTAAATACACTGTAGAGCGCCAGCGTCAGTTCTACGGTTCCCAGGCTCGGTGCCAGGTGTCCCCCGTTTTCAGCCACCGTCTCTACGATAAAGGCTCGCAATTCCTTGGCCAGCCGTTCCAATTCTGTTACACTGTATCGCTTGATATCTGCTGCTTCCTTGATTTTTTCCAGTAACGGATACATTGTCATGCGCACATCCCCATTATTTATTGCGTTTCACCAGAAAAGCCACCAATTCCCGCAGGAAATCCGCTTCCTCACCGAAAATCTTCAAGGCATCGATAGCCGTATCTACTGCTTCCTGCGCAAGTTTCTGCGCTTCTTCCAGCGAAGTCAGCGTTACATAGGTGGATTTATGGTTCTTTTCATCACTACCAACGGGCTTGCCAATGACCTGCTCGTCTCCAATGACATCCAGAATATCATCCGTAATCTGGAAGGCCAGGCCAAAATTATCGGCATAAACCGTAAGCGCCTGCAACTCATCTTCACTGGCACCGCCCAAAATAGCTCCGCTGCGGATAGCCGCGCGGAACAGCGCACCCGTTTTGCCCAAATGGATATTCTTCATGGTTTCCATGGAAATCTGCTTGTCTTCCGACTCCATATCGAGCGCCTGACCGCCCACCATGCCATCCGGACCGGCAGCAGTACTGATTTCCCGCACCACCTGCACGAGTTTTTCCGCGCTGACGCCCTGCTGACGCAGCATGACCTCAAAGGCCAGGGTCAGCAGCGCATCACCAGCCAGCGTTGCCATACCGGCACCATAGACTTTATGATTGGTCAGCTTGCCCCGGCGATAATCATCATCATCCATAGCCGGCAAATCATCGTGAATCAGGGAATAGGTATGAATCATTTCCATGGCGCAACCCGTGGTAAGGTAATCCGTTCCCTTTGCGCCTACGGCATCAGCGGCAGCCATCAGCAGCACCGGACGCAGGCGTTTGCCGCCCGCCATCAGACTGTACTTCATGGATTCACAAAGCGTCTTATCCAACGGATTTGCTTCATTCAGTTCTTTTACCAACTGTTCCTCAACCAGTGCACTGCGTTCCTGCCAGATTTTCTTTAACTCCATGGTCATTCTCCCTCTATTACCAATTTGCTTTCCGCAATTTTGCCCTTGTCATCCACCTGAACCACCAAATCCATGGCCGCTTCGGCTTTACTGAGCTCTTTAAGGCAAGCCTCGCCCAGCTTCATGCCCTCGGTGTAATTATCCATTAACTCCTTGAGACTGCTGTCGCCATTTTCCATCTGCTTTACAATGGCCTCCAGCTTGTCCAGCGATTCCTCAAAAGAGAGTTCTTTCTTGCGCGGCATTATCCGTCACCCTTCCCTATCTTTGCCAGCACCTTTGCCTGAACATGGCCGTCCGTAAAGGTCAGCTGCAATTCATCATCAATCTCCACAGCCTGGATACTGCTCACGAGCTTATCCTGCTTGGTAACAATACCATAGCCACGGCCCAAAACCGCAGCCGGGTTAATGGCCGCCAAACGGTTTAAGATGAGGCCCAGCTTGTGCTGTTTGCTCTGTAATTCTACCTTGGCTGTACGCTGCAGCCCCGCCAGCAGGAAATCCAGCCGTTGGCGGCGCTCAGCAAGCATGCTCTGCGGCTCCCGCATTACGCGGCTGTTTAACAGCCCTTCCAACCGCTGACGGCGCAGAGCAAGCTCACGCTGCACTTGACGGGTCAGTTGACCGGTCAGATTTTCCACCTGACGCATAACTTCTGATCGGTCAGGTACAGCCAGTTCTGCCGCCTGTGAGGGAGTTGCCGCCCGCACATCTGCCGCAAAATCCGCCAACGTAAAGTCTGTTTCATGCCCGACCGCCGAAATGAGCGGCACAGGACAGGCCGCAATGGCCCGCACCACGGGCTCCTCATTGAAGGCCCATAAATCTTCCATCGAGCCGCCGCCCCGGCCGGCAATGATTACATCTACAGCATATTCCTCAGCAAAGAAATCTATGCCACGGGCAATCTGCTCAGCGGCCCCTTCCCCCTGTACCTGCACGGGATAGAGCACCAGCTGAATTCCCGGCCAGCGTCGTTTTGAAACCCGATAAATATCACGCAGTACGGCACCGGCAGAGCTCGTCACCACGCCAATCTTTTTTGGAAAAGTTGGCAGGGGCTGTTTCCTTGCGGGGTCAAAAAGCCCTTCAGCCGCCAGTTTCTCCTTGAGCTGTTCAAAAGCCAGCGCCAAATCGCCGGTGCCTTCCGGTATCAGACTATCCACATAGAGCTGATAGACGCCATCACGCTCATAGACCGCAATGCTGCCACCGGCCACCACCTGCATGCCATTCTGCGGCAAAAAGCGTAAATACTGCGCCCGGCTGCGGAACATCACGCATTTGAGCGCCGAATTTGTATCCTTCAGGGTAAAATAGCAATGCCCGGAAGGGTATTGTTTGAAGTTGGAAATTTCTCCGCGTACCGAAACACCCTGCAGCAAAGGTTCCCCTGCCAGCAGGTCCTTCAAATAGCGGTTGACATCACTTACCGAATGGACAGCCATCGTTTACCCCCATACACACGAAACTGCCAGCCCCGACATGGGTCTGGCAGTCTTTGCACCTTACTGGGCTTTCATCATTGCTCCCAGAATGCCGTTGACATAACGGCTGGAATCATCAGTACCATACTTTTTCGCCAGTTCCACAGCTTCATTAATAGCAATATTCGGCGTGAGCGTTTCTTCTGCGAAACGAATCTCAAAAGTTGCCAGCCGTGTAATATTGCGGTCCACTGTTGCCATACGCTCAAGTCTCCAGTCCTTGGAGCTGGCGGCAATCAAGCTGTCAATCTCCGCTAAATGCGCGCGGGTGCCATGTACCAAGGTACTTACAAATTCCCGGTCCCGGACACTCATCTTCTCCGCTTCGCCCAGCACCGTATCAATCGCGAGAGTTTCATACTGCTCCTGCTGCCCTTCCTCACCCGGATTCAAATCTAACTGAAAAAGCGCCTGCAGGGCTGCTTCTCTTGCTTGTCTACGACTCATTACTAACCTTCCTTAAAATCTTTTTTCTATTCCTAGCGTTGAAAACGCTCCAATAAAGTCCATACCTTTTCGCGGATATTTGCCCAAGCATCCTCACCGTTATCGAGCTGCAAACCGACAAATAAACCAATAAGCCCGCAGCAGATGACAAAGAACGTATGCCAAAAACCAAAGCACAGAACCGCTGTCCCGAACAGCATGCCAATCACAAGGCCACTGGTCTTGCCGCGATGATTCTGCCATAGCTGAGTCAGCATCTGTCCAAATTCTTCCTTCACTATGTCTTCACCGCCTTAGACCACACGATGTTTCTTCTCCGGCTGGACATCGGAAACCTCCGAAACCACGACATTCACCGGTACATCTTCCAAAGCCATTGTACGCCGGAAATGTTCCTGTACCCTGTCCGTCAACGTCTTGGCCACCAGGGAAACATCAGCCTCACGGCCCACCGTCAAATCCACATCAAGCGACAAACTGGCCGCACCTTCTTTGGGATTCTTCGCCTTGATGCGCACATTGGCATCCCGCACGCCATGAACCTCACGCGCCATCCGGTCTGCCAGACTGCGTATAGCCTCAAGGGCTACCCGCACCTCCCCTTTAGGGCCGGCATCAATCACATACTCACCCTTGCTGGTAGAGGGCTCACTTGGTTTACGGGAAAACACCGCTAACAGCAGTTTCATACAAATGAGCAGGGCTGCCACACAGATAGCTACAGTTTCCTTCTGCGCCAGGGCAAAATGCAACTGTTTGAGCCAGACATTTTCTGGCAGGACCTGCACAGCCGCCGCCAGCACGGCTCCGGACAAGGCGATTCCCGTAAGGGACAACAGCAATAACAAAAACCGATTGATTATACTCATAGAATACGCCTCTTTCCGCTATCTACATTTTAGCGGACGCGTACCTCCTCCGTCTTGTCTTCTTCGTCCGGGAAGCCTACGCCCTGTACATGGATATTGACTTCCACTACGGAAAGTCCCGTCATGTTCTCAATGGCCTGCTTGACATTTTCCTGTGCTGCCAGGGCAACATCCGGAATACGCACGCCATATTTCACAATGATATAGAGGTCAATGGCAGCTTCTTTTTCACCGACTTCAACCTTTACGCCCTTGGCAAAGTTCTTGCGGCCCAGCATCTCGGCAATACCGCCGGCGATACCGCCGCTCATGCCGGCAATGCCCTCAACTTCCGTTGCGGCAAGGCCTGCAATAATGCTGACCACTTCATCAGCAATGCGAATTGAACCCAGAGAATTGTCTTTTTTTACCATTTCTTTTGCCTGATCCATTACAAATCCCTCCATATCATGTGACGCATACTAATCTTATATTATTATAACGCCTTTGTTCATGTTTTGCCATAGGCAAAACAACCGATTCGCGTTTCAACGAATAATAATGTGTCATACATATTATTATTCGTTATAGCATACTTTCGCGAATAAACAGGCATATTCCTGCAAATTTATGCAAGTTTATACCGTTTTTCTCAAAAATATTCGTAAAGATAAAAACTGCCGCACCATATAAATGATGCGGCAGTCACCGTACATCGTGAACTTAATTATGCGCGTTCGATGTAGTTACCCGTACGGGTATCGATGCGCAGCACATCGCCTTCGTTGATGAACAGCGGCACGCGGACTTCATAGCCCGTTTCCAGCTTAGCCATCTTCGTTGCGCCCGTAGCCGTGTTACCCTTAACGCTGGGTTCGCATTCCGTAACAGCGAGGTTAACGGAGTTCGGCAGGCTGATGCCGATGATGCGGCCCTTGAACGTCTGGAGGTTAACTTCCATGTTTTCTTTCAGGTAGTTCAGTGCATCGCCCAGAGTTTCCGTGTTGAGTTCGCTCTGTTCATAAGTTTCCGTGTCCATGAACGTGTACATGCCATCAGCTTCATAGAGATACTGCATAGTGCGCGTCTCGAGGTGTGCTGCCGGCATTTTTTCGTTCGGGTTGAACGTACGTTCAACTACTGCACCGGTTTCAACATTCTTGATTTTCGTGCGCACGAAAGCAGCGCCTTTACCCGGCTTTACATGCTGGAAATCCACAATCTGCCAAACATTGCCGTCGATTTCGATGGTTAAACCCGTGCGAAAATCAGTACTATTAATCATTAACTTACGCCCTCCAATAATGTCTGAATGCTTTTTCAAAGCGTTTCAATTTCAAAATAACGTAACTAGTATAACACAAGTCACCGCCACTATTCAAGAGTAATTTCACTCCTGACTGCGGTCAATAAGTCATCTGTCAATAAATCATCATATGCACCTGCGCACCAAAATCCGCTGCCGTGATGCCAAACACCTGCAAAAACGCCTGCTTGCCATCGCCGCTTCTGCGGGCGGCCAACTGCCAATTATAGAGTGCAGTCCAGCCATAACGACGCACCAGTTCTGCTGTGGCATACTCACAAAGATGACTGACCGGCTCATTGCCATACTGTTCCATGGCCTTTTGCATATCCGCATTGCTCATGATTTTATCCACCGTGAGCAGCGGTGCATTTTTCCGCAGTTCCTGCCGCCAGGCACGCTGATAATCCGGCAGCTTGCCTTCGCCAGTTTCAACCAGCCGCGCCACACCAGATACATAGCTCATGCCCCTGAGCAGCCAGGTCATGCCCACATCTTCACTGCCCAGCTGCTGCAGGATAAACAGGCGGCTGACCATGGCCGAACTCACAAAAATCGACTGCCGGTTATCGTCAATTTTCGCGGCATTGACAAACAACGTACTGTTGTTTTCTGCCCAGACGCTGTCGGCAGCAGTCCTTTGTGCTTCAGCTGCATCGACACCGCAATATTCCTGCATGGCCGCAGCATAATCCTCGGCTCCGCTGACAAAGACCAGCTTATAGCGTCCCTTCAAATCATGCCCCCAATGATTTTGCAGCCACTTACGGGATTGGGCGATATGCTGCCGATACTGCCGGACCACGGACTCATTCACCTGCGGCCGCACCACCACATTAAGCTGCGCCGGTGCATTAAGCTCACCCTGCCACCAGGCTGAAAACTCCTGCAAAAATGCGCTTAGTTCCACACCAAAAACCTGGGCAAAGACCTGCTCTGCCTCCCCCTTGGCCAGCCCTTTATAATAGGCAATGATTTTTTGCTCCGGACTGCCGCCGCCATAATGATGCAGCAGATAATAAACCATCACATCCGAAAGCGTATAATATTTCGCCTTGCCACTCAGAAGCTGCACGCGTTCTTCTTCCGTAGTGCGCTGCAGTTTTTCTACTTTGGCTGTTTCCTTGGCGTTTTGCAGGGTAAACAAATCATCCATATACCACTTTTCTACCGAACGGCCGCCCATCTTCTCCGCGAGCAAAGCTCCGGCATAATCGGCCGTGCCTTCCTCCAGCCAAAAGAGGGAGTTTTCATAACCGCTGCGGCCATCACTTAATTCATACTGCAGCTGATGAAACAGCTCGTGACCAGTAGTGCTGTACCGTTCGCTTTTATCCGTCATTTTCTGCTTGTCGCCGTCCAGCGCAATGATATTCTTCCTGCCCATGGACTCACCGCTGGTGTATTGCGCTTTGGGCTTAACCTTCTCCTCTTCTACACCCAGCTTTTTAACCAGCAGTTCCTCATATTTCCCCGTATCCGCACTGACCCAAATATCGACATTATGCTGCAAGCTCACCTGATACCGTTCTTCCAGCAGCTCTGGAAAGGCTGCCGCCGCCTGCTCGATATCCCGCATCGTTTCCGGTGCAGGCTGGCCAAGGCTATGAACAGCAACCGCCGCCGGCCCTGTGGCTCCGACTGTCCCATTTAGAAAATCCCAGGCCATTTTGCCGCCCAGGCAAAGTCCCAAAGCCAATACGCAGACCCACAGAAAGATTCCTAATTTTCTCATCCCAACCTCACTTCATCTGCCAACGGCAAAGGCGCGCTTCAAGGATATCCAGCAAGCCAAACAGGAATAGCCCCATCAAACTCAGAATCACAATGCCCGTATACATCTCCAGATAATTCACCCGCAGCCAGGCATCCATGATGAAATAGCCCATGCCGTATTGCGTGCCGAAGGTTTCCGTAAAAAACAGCACCGATACCGCCGTAGCCATAGCCACACGGATAGCTGTAATAAAATTCGGCAAAGTCGCCGGCACGAGGATATAGCGGAACACCTGCCGGAACCTCGCGCCCAAAGAATACAGCGGATAATAGGTTTCGGCAGGAATAGCACGGATACCATCTCTGAGCGCCACCACAATCTGAAATACCACAATGAGGAAAATCATGATGATTTTCGACAACTCCCCAATCCCGGCCAAAAGCATCAAAATGGGCAGCAGGGCAATCTTCGGTATTGGATAGGTCAGATAAACCAGCGGTGCCAAATACCGGTCTGCCTTGGAAAAATAGCCCATGATAATGCCTAAAGGGTACCCCACCAATACCGCCAGCAGAATGCCGGCAAAAATCCGCCACAGGCTATACGCGGCGTGCACAGCGATTTTGTCCGCAAAAATTTCGCCCAATCGTTCAAAGACCAACAACGGCTCCGGTATGATGGGCAGCTGTACCAAGGCCGCCGTCAGCTTCCACAGGAGCAGCAAAAAGAGCACGCCGAAAAGATAGGCACGCAAAACTACTTTGCTTTTGTTTCTCATGACTGCCGCGCCCCCATAGCCTTGATTTTCTCCTTCAGCTCCTGACTCTTGGCGAAAAACTCCGTCGTCGTCTTCCACGCACGGCTGCCCTGCCATTTATTCTCCATGACCTCAGCCACCGTGCCGCCACTTTGGCCGCCCGCCATCAGTACAATCTGCTGGCCTAAATACAAGGCTTCTTCCACATAATGAGTCACAAGAATTGTGGTTATGCCCGCTTCCTCCCAAAGGTCGCGGAATACGTCCTGCATTTCCTCGCGGGTGATGGCATCCAGTGCTGAGAAAGGCTCATCCATCAACAAAATATCCGGCTCCAGTAAAAACACGCGGGCAAGGCTCACCCGCTGCTGCTGACCGCCGCTGAGTTCCTGCGGATAGCGGCTGAGCAAATCCTCAATGCCCAGCTTTTGGCACAAGGCCTCCATTTTGGCCGTCTTTGCCTCCGTCCAGCCATCCTTAATCCGGCAGGCCAGCCGAATATTATCCGCCACGGTCTGCCAGGGCAGCAGGCCATAGTTCTGCGGCATAAAGCCAATCCGCAGTTTCTTGGGGCTGACTTCGCCGCCGTTAATGCGCACCTGCCCCGTAAAATCGGTAATCAGCCCTGCAACCACCTTTAGCAGCGTGGACTTTCCACAGCCGGAAGGGCCTATAACAGCACAAACCGTTCCTTGCGGAACGGTCAGGCTGACATTTTGCAATGCCGTATTCTTTTGTTTTAACCCGGAATAGCTAACAGCTAAATTCTTTACTTCAATCATATCACTTGCTCAATACATCGACCACAAAATCGGCGTAGGTATAATTCTTCTGAATAAGCCCCTTGCCCTGCAACCACTTCACGCAATCCACCACATCACTTTCCTTGGGCAGGGTTGCATGATGATATTCCGGCAGCTTCAAGGCTTCTTTGGCAGCTGGCGGGAAACCGCCTTTTTCCACAATCAGGTCAATGTATTCGTCCCGCGGCGTGTTGTTGAGGTAATCCACAGCTTTATTATAAGCGCGATACATAGCGGCAATTTCTGCCCGTCTGTCATTCGTGGTCTTAGCCGTAAACATGATGACGCCCGGATTGATGCCCAGTTCGTCAGACCCCGTTACGAACTGACAACCATTGTGCACGGCAATGCTCGCCATCGGTTCAGGAAGCGTTGCCGCGGCGAGCTTGCCATTCTGCAGCATTTCCAAACGAGTGGGAATCTGTGGAATAATCACCTTATTGATGCTGTCTTCCGGCAGATTTTCCTTGGCGAGAATCTGGTCGGTCACATACTCAATGATGGTGTTGCGAGAAACCGCTACATCCTGACCTTTAAGGTCAGCTACGGATTTTGCCCCGGACTGCTTGCTTGCAATCAGCTTGTAACTGCCATCGGTGAAGGACGTTACCTTCACATTAAAGCCGCCATCTTTGGCAAAGGCCACGGCCAGCATATCCGAGATTGCCCCGTCCAGATTGCCGCTCTGCAGCGCCGAATCCCTATCCATGGCACTCTTATACTGCTGAATGTTGACCTCCAGACCTTCTTCCTTAAAATACCCCTTTTCCTGCGCGATGATAAACGGCAGGGAATCCGTATCCGGCATCAGGCCGATATTCAAGGGCTGTAAATCCTTCTTGGCTTCCTGCTGACCACAGCCAGCCACCAGGCCCATCAATAAAATTGCCATGATTAATAATGCATACTTCTTCAACGTTTTTGCTCCCTTCATCCTGTTTTATTCAGACAGCCACTTGGACAGGATATCTGCTCCCGTCCGGGCATAATAAACCGCTTTGTCGATAACATCCTTGTTCTCTGCATAGGCGCTCTCAGCCTTGGCTTTAATCCTGCCGGCCTCCTGCTGCATTTCTGCCACCGTGTCCAGCTTGGCATCCACATCATCGAGCATGCTCTGAGCCTCGGCAATGGACTGCTTTAACTTTGCCACATCACTGTCTGCCTGCGCGGAAACCTTCTCGTTTTCCTGCAACTTCTCCTGACGCTTGGCTTCCTTGCCGGTAACTTTGTCCACCAGCTTGCCTAAGGCAGAACCGGGCGCCTCCTTGCTGATTTCCTCGTTGCGTCCCTTTGCCCGGCTGGACATATCCTCCAACTCGCGCTCACGCTCCTGCAACGCCTGCTTCTGCCGTTCAAGCTCCTGACGGCGCGCCTTGAGGTCTGCCTCCTGATCAGCCAGTTTCTGCTCCCGTGCTTGCATCTGCTGGCGTTCTATCTGCTGCTGATTCTGCTTGGCTTCAGACTGGTCCTGACTGTAACCGGCAAGCATAAAGCCGCCAAAAAGCGCCGCCAAAAAGCAGATGGCCAAAAGCATGCCCCGCTTCCTGCCTGCAGTGAAAAACGGCTTTGCCTTTGGCTTTTCCACGCGTGGCGGCATCTCTTCCGGCGGCAGCTCCCGCACGCCGCGATAGCCGCTGTCCATCCGCTCTGCATTATCTTCAATCCGTGGCAGCGGCTGGGTATCGAACTTTCGCTCGTCATCTAACCTCTGCCCGTCGACAGGACGCATTAACTGCGTCTTATCCAAATTATCTTGTTTCATCTAACTATATCTCCGTTTGCTATCCACTAAAAACTACTAACTGATAGTATACGTTTTTTTCTCAGACGTGTCAAAAACAGCGGTTTCCTTTATATCATGCAATAATCATATTTTCTATGACCATTCCTCCGCTGTATTCCTGTGCTATAATATTTTACGGCTGGTGAGTCGGTCTTCCCTCTGGGGAGGTGGTAACCATGACGCTATATGAAAAGCTGTCCTTGTTGATAGCTGGCCTAACGCTGATTGTTGCCGTCTTAGGATTGTTCAGGTAAGAAATTACTTTGTAATATGAAAAAGACCGCTTGTTAAGCGGTGCGGCCTTCCTCACATTCTAGATAACGGGAAGTGACCGGCGCTGCTACACACCAGCCATTTCTTTATGCATATTATACAACCTATAGATACATATTTCAAGCCAAGAGAGCGTTCAACATGAACAGCCTAAAGCCTGCAATACCTGTCTTTAATTCGCTTGTTCCGCCAACGCGCCGTGTTCCTTCTGCATCGTTTCACACAATCTTCTGAGTGTCCACAGTGTATTGAACGGCGTCACCACCGCCTTAAAGCGGATATGAGGCACACCGGCATTTTTAAGCGCCAACAGCACTTCGTCCAAGCGTTTGTTGCGGATATTCTGGAGCACCATGACCTCATGGGGAAAGACAAAGTTATCCTCGTCTTTAGCCTTGGCAGGCTGAAAGCCTTTAGCGCCCAATAAATAGCCGACCTTTTCCCGCCAATCCTCCGGCTGCAGGATTTTGGTCACGATGCCCATTTTATGGAGGGTCTTGCAGGCCAACGCCAATTTTTCGTCATCCTGAAATTGATAAAAAAGTACCTGTTCCTGCCGTTTCATGCTCAGTCCTCCACCCAGCGGGCCATACCCCGCATCAGTAAATACGTCACCAATTCGTCCATCGACACACCTTCCGCCGCCTGACGTTCCTGCAAAGTTTCACGTAAAGTACGAGGCAGTTTGACGGTCAAGTTGCCATCCGACAAGACAGCATTATCCTCTGCCTTGGTTGCTTTAGCTGTTTTAGCCGCCTTTACGGCTTTTTCCGTCTTCGTCGCTTTGGCCGCCTTCGTCTCTTTTGGTTGTTTTACCGTCTTAGCCGTTTTCGTTGCCGTTGTTTCCTTTGCCGCTTTAGCCGTCTTCTTCTCCTCTTTTACCTCGTCCTTAACGGCCTTTTGCTTACGGGCAGGCTTTTTCTCTTTTTCCTCCGGCGGGTAAACCATAAACTCATCATAAGCATTGCGCAGGGTTTCACTGGCCTGCTTCGTGCCCACGCCGATGATATAAGACGGCGTATCCGAATTCAGATACTCGGCAATCCGCACGAAATCCGAATCCGTGGTGATGATAAAGAACCTCCGCACGCCTTCATCATAGAGAAGCTTGGCCGAATCGTAAATAGCTGAATCGAGAGAATTTTTCCCGTGATAAGTACGGCTTATCTGCCGGAAGGTAAAGCCCGGACGGCGCATGAGTTTTTCCCACCGCTTCTGTTCCGGACGCGCCTCCCAGTCGGAGACCACAATGGTACGGCAGGGCTGATAGCGCCTAGCTTTACCCAAGGTGTAATTCAGCATTTCAAACGGCGCATTTTCAATATCGTATAAAATTGCTACAACTTCGTTACTGGAATCCAGGGTCATAAAATCCTTCCTTTAATATTGATATTATATACATTTTACCATTCGCCATCAAAGGAAAAAATCCTGCTAAACAGGAAAAATCAGTCATTAATAGCCTGTTCAATCATGGCGCCGCCCACGAGCACATCACCATCATAGAAGACCACAAACTGCCCCGGCGTAACCGCCCGCTGCGGTTCAGCAAATTCCACTTTGAGCAAACCATCTGCCTGCAGAGAAAGCCGCGCCTGCGCCTCACGCTTGCCATAGCGGATTTTGGCACCAAACTCCATACCGTCCTCCAAGTGCTCAATGGCAATCCAGTTGGCATCGCTAGCCAGAAGACCTTTGGCAAAGACGGAAGTGTTGCCGCCCACGACCACTTCATTGCGCTGCATATCGAGCTTATGCACATAAAGTGGTTCCGGTACCGCAATGCCCAGCCCCTTGCGCTGACCGATGGTATAAAGCGGCACACCGTTATGCCTGCCCAACACTTTTCCTTCGTCATTGACGATATTGCCCTTGCGCAGACACTTGGGCCGGTGCTTTTGCAAAAATGCCTTGTAATCATCATGGGGCACAAAGCAGATTTCCTGACTTTCGGCTTTATGCGCCACCGGCAAATCCATCTTCTCCGCCAGTTCCCGCACACGCTCTTTGGTCATATCGCCCAATGGCAACAGAATATGCTGCAAGGACGTTTGCGGCAAACGGTGCAAAGCATAGGACTGGTCTTTATGCTCGTCCAGACCTTTTTTCACCACATAACGGCCGTTTTCCAGCTGACCAATGCGGGCATAATGACCCGTAGCCAGAAAATCTGCACCTAATTCTTTGGCCTTATCTAACAGCAAACCGAATTTCATGGACGGATTGCACATCACGCAGGGATTCGGCGTACGTCCCTTAGCGTATTCACTCAGGAAATAGTCAATGACATTTTTCTGAAATTCCGGACGAAAATCCACCGTGTGATGTTCAATACCCAAGGCGTCTGCCACTTTCTTGGCATCCCGAACACTATCCGGCTCCTCGCCTGCCGCCACATTGACCGTTTCACTGCGGCCCTCCTCCGTCAGCAGCATGGTAATGCCGATTACCTTATATCCCTGCTCTGCCAGCAAGGCCGCTGTCAGAGAACTGTCCACGCCGCCGCTCATCGCCACGGCTACTGTCTTTTTATCCAAAATAGCATCCACCTCTTAATGCCTATAGCTGTACTCTGTTTATATTTAACTACCATAACATATTTACGGCTATGGCTCAATACTTTTCTACGATTGCAAACCATGTTAAACTAGAATCAATACGATTACGGAGGCAGGAATATGAAGGTTACAGGCATTATCGCTGAATACAATCCTTTTCACAACGGGCATCTTTACCAAATCAATAAAATAAAAGAACAGGGCGATTCCCTGATTATCGCCGTCATAAGCGGCAGTTTTACCCAGCGCGGAGAAGCTGCCATCTTTGACAAATGGCAGCGCGCGGAATCTGCGGTAAAAAGTGGCTGTGATATCGTGCTTGAACTGCCCTTTGCCTTTGCCTGCCGCAGTGCCCAGGACTTTGCCCGTGGCGGAGTGACCTTATTAAACCGGTTGGGCATTGTCAACCAGCTGGCCTTTGGCGCAGAATGCGCTGACCTGTCCACATTGCAAAACATTGCCCTGCAGTTGGACGATAAAGCATTCCAAGAAAAACTCCATGCCCATATTGCCAGCGGCCTTTCCTATGCGCAGGCCATCAGTGCAGCACTGAATTCAGACAGCGAAATTGCCATGCTGATTAAACAGCCCAATAATATTTTGGCCATTGAATACTTACGCAGCCTGCACCTGCTAAACTCCCCTATCCGCCCACTGCTTATTCCGCGTCAGGGAGCAGGCTATCATGAAGAAGAAATCAAAGGCTCCCTTGCCAGCGCCACTGCCATCCGGCATGCCTTATACCGCAAGGAAAACCTATCTGAACTGAAAGCCGTTCTACCACCAGCCAGCCAGGAATTGACCCGTCAAATTTTGACCAGTCAGCTGCCCCAAATGAACAGACTTCATCTTCCCTTGCAGGCCAAACTTTTGACTAGCCAAGTTTCCGACCTGCAGAAAATCTACGGCATCAATGAAGGATTGGAAAACCGTATCCTTGACCATGCCAAAACAGCTGACAGCTGGCAAAAGCTGATTCAGGCGGTCACGACTAAACGCTATCCCGCCAGCCGCATCGCCCGCACTCTGCTTTATCTCTTAATGGGCATAGATAAGGACAGCATTGCCTTATTTGACCAGACAGGCCCCCTCTACACCCGCCTGCTGGCCGTAAGCCCTCAGGGCAAAACGATTCTGCGGGAAATAAAGGCCCAAAGTGCCCTCCCCTTGATTACCAAAACCAGCCAATACCTGACCACCACAAAAAGGCGTGAAGCACAAACAGCCCTCACGCCCTTGGAACAGATGTTACGGCTGGATACTCTGGCTACAGAACTGCGCCAGCTGACCTGCGAAAAAAAATTGCCCCGCAACGATTTTCAGCAATCGCCGATATTTATCCGCTAAGAAATGGTTAGTTTTGAATTATTGCGTTTTTCCCGCCTTTGCCTGACAAATCAGCTGCGTAAGCGTTCCCATAGGACAGTACACACACCAGGAACGCGGGCGGAACAACAGCATGGTAATCAGCGCAATGACCTCCGAGGTCAGCATCAGACTGTAGAGCCCAAAAGCAAACTGCGCCGTCCACGGTGAAACCGCACCGCTGTAAGCCCATTCCCAAGGAAAATGGAACGTCCAGAGAAGCGACACGACCTGCTGCAAGGACTCTGCGCCACTGTACACCAGCCATGTGGTATAGAGAACACTGCCAAACATGCCGAAGAAGAACAGCATAAAGCCATAGCGAAACGCCTTGCTTTTCATCCACGCCGGCATATCCCGCCGCCGAGAAAAGCCAAGCTGTCCCAATGCCCTAAGCGTCTGCCCTCTGTCACAATAGCGGTTGCAAAAGCGCTTGTTGCCAAAACCAATCGCCATAATCAAGGGCAGGGCAAAGCTGATTAACCCCATCCAGGCAAAGAGAATATTGAAAAAGCCCATGCCAAAGTAGATAAGTGACCAAATCCATAAATAATGATACCAATGTTTCTTCATGCCCGCACCTCCACTTGGATAACCGAAGCCGGACATTCCTGAGCGCATTTGCCGCAGCCTACACAGCGTTCTTCCTGTACTTTGGCATACTGCCCCTGATAAATATGGATAGCACCGCGGGGACAAACATCCTCACAGGTACCACAGGCCACACAAGCCGCTATGTCCACCACCGCATGACGGGGGGATAATTTTTTCCCTACCATTTCACTCATCAAAACAGCCCTTTCTGACTATAATACACAATGGTTATTATAGTGCAGAAAGGGCTGTTGGTCTGTGCCTTTGTCACAGAAAATCTATTGGCTATCGCCTATGCTTCTTTCAGCTTATGCCGAATTTTCTCCTGATTCAACTTGGAAAGCGTACCTGCCGTCCCCAGCACATACATTCCGTTTTTCAGTTTGAGCAGAATTCCTGTCCGCCCATTGTCGGTTTCAATAACCCCCTTCATCTCAGAGTCCTCCGGTAAAGGTCTGTCACCCCAGAAAAGCGACTTTGACATGTTTCGCAACTTGCTGATCCTCATACACTCTGCCTCCTACTATAAAATTTTACACTTCGATGGACTTTTCCATCCAAATTATCATTTCAACAGAAAGCTATTTTCTCCTGCCGAAATCATGTGTTTATTTTACCCCCAGTAACTGAAATCTATCTGAATATTGGGGTAAAATCCGCTTAAAAATTTATCCCCATATTGATTGAAAAATCCCCCACACAAACCAACCTCGCCCTGTGTCCTACTGGCTGATAACCATTTGCTACGCAATAAAGCCCGGGGGCTGGTAATGACTTTCCGTCGCGTTTGACAAGCTTGTCTAAGCAGAGGAAAAGTATTATCAGCCACCGGGCGTCTTATCATATAGATGTTATCCGAATGTTATCAGGACTTGTGGCTATGGCAATCAGCACAGCCACAACCGCAGCCGCCGCTTTCACTGCCACAGCAATCGTTATGCCCGGAAACAAAGTTATGATATACATGTTTCAAGGCAAAGAACAGGGCAACAGCCAATACTAAACCTACAATATAGGTTGCCATAGTCATTCCTCCCATCAGAAACCTAAGAGGCTGCCAATCTGGTAAACCAGCAGGGAAACCACCCAGGCAATAGCAAACATATATACAGCGGAGAAGCCCATCCACTTCCAACCGCCGGCTTCTTTCTTAATCGTACCCAAAGCCGTTACGCACGGCGTGTACAGCTGCGAGAAAATCATGAAAGCAAAAGCGGACAGAGCCGTAAAGCTCGTTGCCATGCCCGTTTCCAGCAGGGTATCTGCCGTTTCCACAGCATCTTCTGCTTCCGTGGAAACTTCATCAGCACCATAGAGAATACCAATCGTCGCTACTACAGTCTCCTTAGCCATGATACCGGAGAGCAGGGCTGCACCAGCTTCCCAGGTAGCAAAACCATGGAACACGAAGAGCGTGCTCATCCAGTTACCCAGCGTTGCCAGGATGGATTCGTTGATTTCGCAGGGGCCATCGAAGTTGTAGTTGGACATTACCCACAGCAGGACAGATGCGGCAAAGATAATGGTACCGGCTTTAACGAGGTAGCCTTTACCTTTATCCCAGGTTTCCAAAAGAACCGTCTTCATATCCGGCATACGATACGGCGGAAGTTCGAGCAGGAATGTGGAACCGCCATCCTTAAATACGGAACTGCCGAGGATTTTGGCGGCAACAATCGCCATGATTACACCGATGATGTACATCGCAAAGACCACATTAGCGGCATTATCCGGGAAGAACATGGCAGCAAACAGTGCCATAATCGGCAGTTTTGCACCACAGGTCAAAAACGGCGTAACCATAATGGAAACCATACGGTCTTTTTCCGAATCCAAAGCGCGCGCACCCATAACGGCAGGCACAGCGCAGCCAAAGCCCATCATCAACGGCATAACGCCCTTACCCGTGAGGCCGCAACGGCGCATAATCGGGTCCATGATGAAGGCAATGCGGGCCATATAGCCCGTGCCATCGAGGAAGGACAGGCAGAAGAACAGCACGAAAATCAGCGGTACGAAGGTAAGCACGGCACCCACACCGGCGATAACGCCATCGCAGACGAGAGATACCATCCAGTCAGCCACACCGGCTGCTTCCAAGGATTCCTTGGCAAAATCGAGGAAATCTTCATTGATGGCTGCATCCAAAGCATCGGCAATCGGCTGGCCAATCCATTCAAACGTGATATTAAATACCGCATACATGATAGCCAGGAAAATCGGCAGCGCCAAAATGCCATTAGCCAGGAATTTATCCATCTTTTCCGAAGTGCTCGCGCCTACATTGCTGGCGGTCACGGCATCAGCCACCACCGTATCAATCAGCGCATAACGCGCCTCGATGATTTCTTCGTTTTTCTGGTCTTCGCTCTTGCTGCTGGCCTTGATTTCTTCCACCTTGGCGATATGTGCTTTTACGCGGTCGCTGGGCTGGTAGTTAGCCATCACCGTAGTCGTAAAGACATCCAAAAGTTTCTTGGTGCTCTTGCTGCTGCGGCCCACGGTTTCTACCACCGGCATGCCCAGCGCATCTTCCATCTTGCGGCAGTCCACCTTGATGCCGCGGCGCTCTGCATCGTCCTGCATGTTGAGGTCGATGAGAAGGGGAATGCCCTGTTCGAGCAGCTGAATGGTCAAGAACAAGTTACGCTCGAGATTGGAGCTGTCCACCACATCCACCACGAGGTCAAGCTTCGTGTTCATGAGATAATCAATAACGATTTTTTCTTCCGGGGAGCGGGCGTTGATGCTGTATGTACCCGGCAAATCCACGATGGAAATCGCACGGTCCTTATGACGGGTATAACCGACTTTTTTATCTACCGTAACCCCCGGCCAGTTGCCGATTTTCTGACGGGCACCGGTGAGCTCGTTGAAAATTGTGGATTTGCCCACATTGGGATTGCCGGTAAGTGCTACTGCTAAAGTTGACATTGTTATTTACACATCTCCTCTGTTCATTCGTATTTACTGTTGCGATTTAGTTTACCTGCTGCACCTGAACCTTGGCTGCATCATCGCGACGCAGAGCCAGATTGTAAGAACGAACACCGATAGCAATAGGGTCACCCAACGGAGCACTGCGCAAAACCTTAACCTTCGTGCCCGGGGTAAGTCCCATGGTCATCAATCTTTCCTTGAGGTCGGAATCGCCAATCTGCTGAATTTTCAGCGTCATGCCGGTTTTACCGTCTTTCAGTGTCAAAATCAACGCCTCCTAATAAGATTATTTGATAAATTATGAGATTATTTCTACTTAAGTTATGATAACGCATATCAATCACACTTGTCAAGGATTCTCATTTACAAATGGAAAAGATTTTCATTGCCAAATTTTCACTCTTTTAGCACATTTTTCGCAAAAAAAATAAGCCTTCCCAGAAGACTTATTTTACCAGCTCAATCGGTGACAATACCTTTTTGCCCTGGCTGTTGACGAAAATATCGGCCTTTACCCCAAAGGTTGCGGCCAGGCTGTCCACCGTCATCACCTCAGCCGGCAGCCCCTGTGCTTTTAACAGGCCATCTTTGATGATGATGATTTCATCGGCATATTGCAGGGCATGATTGATATCGTGCAGCACCATAATGATGGTCATGTGGTAATCACGGTTCAGCCGCTCCACAATCTCCATTACCTCTAACTGATGGGCAATATCGAGATAGGTGGTTGGTTCATCGAGCAAGAGTATCTCCGGCTGCTGGGCCAGCACCATGGCGAGAAACACTCTCTGCCGCTCGCCGCCGGAAAGGGTCTGCACCTGACGGCCGGCAAGCTGCTCCACATGCGTAGCCGTCATAGCCCATTCCACCACTTCTCTATCCGCCTTGGCATCACGGGAGAATAAGCCGCGATAGGGAAAACGGCCATAATCCACCAGCTGGCGCACCGTAGTATCTGGTGGCGCGGCAGCCCCCTGCGGCAGAATGCCGATTTTTTTGGCAATCTCCTTGCGCCCCATTGTCCGGATTTCCTGTCCGGCGAGCACGACTTCACCGATATAATCGGTATTAATAGCCGCCAACGCTTTAAGTAAAGTAGACTTGCCTGCCCCATTAGGGCCGATGATGGCGGTGCGACGCCCTGCGGAAAATGCTGTGGAGATGCCATGGAGTATTTCCTTGCCGTCAATGGCAACCTTTACCCCGCGTACTTCCAAATCCATCATAATTCCCTCCTCAGCAGATACAGGAAAAAGGGCGCGCCCATCACCGCCATGATAATGCCCACCGGCAGTTCTACAGGCGCTACGATGGTACGGGCAATGGTATCACAGAATGTCACGGTGCCTGCGCCTAACAAAAGCGTCGCCGGCAGCAACACACGATAATCCGAACCGACCAAAAGCCGTGCCGTATGCGGTACGATAAGCCCTACAAAGCCCAGCAGCCCCACCACGGACACCGCGCTGGCCGCAAGTAATGCCGCCAGTGCCGACAACAGGATTCTCGTCAGCCCCACCCGGAGGCCTAAGCCTTTAGCCAGTTCATCCCCCAGCTGCAGAATATTCAAATGGCGCGAAGCCAAAAGGGCCAATACTGCGCAGATAAGCGTATAGGGCCAAAGCATTTCCACCTGCGGCCAGCTGCGGGCCGATAGGCCGCCCACCATCCACATCAGCGCACTATGTACGCGGTCACTATAAAAGATTAAGAGTGCCGAAATCCCTGCACTCAAAAACGCCGACACGGCCACACCGGCCAAAATGATGCGAATAGGACGAATCCCATTTTTCCAGGCCAGTATGTAAATAAGCAGAGCCGCCCCCATGGCGCCGATAAAGGCAGCCGGCGTCACCAGATACCCGAATCCCGGAAAGGCCAGCATGACGAGAATCCCCAGCAAGCCTGCCCCGGAGGAAATGCCGATAATATGCGGGTCCGCCAGCGGGTTTTTCATCACCGCCTGCAGGATTGCCCCGGAGAGAGCGAGATTTATCCCCACCAATGCCGCCACAATACTGCGGGGCAGACGGATATTATAGATAATCTGCCCATGCGGGCTATTGCCTGCCCCGAGCAGAAAACCGGTTATCTCCGTCAGCGGAATATCCACCGAGCCTTTGCCCACGCTGATGAGCAGCCCTAAACAGGCAAAAGCGGCCAACGCTATAAGCATCAGCGTCCGCCGTTTCGTGCCTGCAGAAAAATCTGCATGTTTCATTATCTTGTCCTTTACTTCATGTCCGGATGAACACATTTAGCCATTGTGGCTACTGCCTCCGGATAGTGAATACCGGGGCTGAGCAGGAAAAGTTCCTGCGGCAGATAGTAGACCTGCTTGTTCTTCACAGCAGGAATACTCTGCCAGGCCGGACCTTGCATGGTTTCTTCCATGCTGGCCTTGATGGCTTCCAGCTTGCCCATACTCGTCACAAAGATGATTTCCGGATTCTGCGCTACGAGCGTTTCCATGCTGTAGGGTGCAGCATCAGGGTTCTTCTCCAGAGGCTTGCTGCCGCTGGCGACATTTTCCCAGCCCAGCATCCTGACCACGGAGCCTGCGATACTGCCATCAAGCTGTACCGTCAATCCCTGGTTCGTGCTGTGGATGATGGACACCCGCCGTGTGCCCTGCGGCATATTGTTCTTGACCGCAGCAATCTTATCGTCCATATCATGGATAAGCTGCTGCCCCTTTTCCGGATTGCCAGTCACTTCAGCCAGCGTTGCTACTTCCCGCTTTACATCCTCATAGCTTTTCATGTCCAGCACCAGCGTCTTAATGCCATTGGCCTCCAAGGCATCCACGAGCTTTTCATTCATGCCCTTGTTGATGATGACCAAATCCGGCTGGCAGGCCAGTACCTTTTCCGTATCAATCTGATAGACCTTGCCCACACTGGCGATATCTTTGGCATAATCCGGCATCTTCGTCTTGGAATCAGGGCGCCCTACTACTAAATCAGCACCACCAACAGCTTCCAAGGGTTCCAAAAAAGACGCGGAAGTCACCACAATACGGGCAGGCTTTGCCTTGAGTTCCACCTGACGGCCCAAATCGTCCGTTAACGTAACAAAAGTTGACTGGTCAGTGGCCTTCTGCTGCTCACCGCCGCAACCGGTCAGCAGGAGTGCCAATACCATAACCGCCGTCAACAATGCACACAGTTGACGCTTCATAACATCATCCCCTATTATTTTTTGCGCGTCAAAATTGTGGAGAGATAGTTCAGCTTGTCCTTCTTATGGGCTAAAACATCATAGATGATTTTTTCGTCATCGAGGCCGGCACGGCTTACGAGTACAGCCTGTTCAGCCATTTCATTCTTATCCAGCATGTCCGCAACATCCTCAAAGTTCTTGTAGACCTTCATGAGCACCACATTATCCGCTGCCTGCATGGCCTTTTCCACCTTTTCCGGGCTGGCCGTAGCCGGAATAATCGAGAGCACATCGTCGCCTTCCACAATGGGGTACCCAAGCTGGCTGCCGATAGCGGCGAAAGCCGGAATGCCGGGAATGGTCTGAATCTCCACGCCTTCATTTTCCAAAAGACGGAATACATAGATATAGGTGCTATAGAACATGGGGTCGCCAATGGTCAGGAAAGCCACATTCTTGCCTGCCCGCAGCAGTTTCAAAATCTCCTGCTTGTTGGATTCCCAGGCATCGGTACTGTTTTCTGCAAAGCCCTTCACCATAGGGAATACCTGATAGACGATTTCCACATCTTTTTTGAGATAGGGCTTGGCTACCGTCAGCGCAACACTGCCGTCCTTCTTCTCCGTCTTGGGTGCAATCAGCACATCGACCTTTTCAATGGCCTTAATCGCCTTTACCGTCAAAAGTTCCGGGTCGCCAGGACCTACGCCGATACCATAAAAGATTCCACTCATGAATCAAAAACCTCCATATAATAGTGTCTTAGCCTATCATACTATGCTGACTAACACCTGTCAAATAATCCTAAGTGTGTTTAAGCCGCCCGCCCCAATCGTTCAGGCAGGGCAGACGGCTTAGCACAGTGATGAATATAGATGAATATGGTAAAATCTTATTTTTCTAATGCATTCCAGGCATCTTCAGCCCGGTTTACATAGAGGTCACGAATAGCTTTGTTTTCGCCAATGCCATGAATATAGGCATCAACCTTGTAACCAGCCTTTTCCAGAATGGACTTATGGGAGTCTTCTTCCTTACCGGCCATATCGTTGTTGGCATGGTCACCAGCAACCATCATCATCGGCATGAGCGTAATATGCTTGATGCCGTTCTTCTGAAGTTTCGGCATAACCGTTTCAAGATTCGGCCAACCTTCTACCGTGTAAACGTAAACATTCTTGTAACCAGCTTCGTCGAGCTTAGCCTGAATTACGGAATAGTAGGCATTGGAAACCTGCGGCGTGCCATGAGCCATAATCAGGATAGCATCTTCCTTGCCCTGTTTCGGGAACTGCGTAGCCAAAGCGTTGATGGTTTCCGTTACATCGTCAGCCTGTTCTTCCTGACCCTGCCAGTACATCAGGGAAGTGCCCAGCGTCATCTTCTTGAACTGGTCTTTGTAGTTATGATATACGCCAATATCGTAGTTGTATTCCATGCCCGGAATTACATCCAGCGTTGCCAAAGCCACACGGGTGTAGCCTTCTTTTTTCAGCTGTTCCAAAGCTTCTTCCGGCGTCGGATAGCTGATACCTTCATTCTTCTTTACACGGTCAATGATGATATGGGAAGTATAGGCCGTTACCACCTTGGTATTCGGATGCTTAGCCTGAATTGCCTTTACTGTAGCATCAATGGTCTTAGCACGGGTATCCTTGAACGTCGTACCAAAGGTCATCACCACAATGGCATCCTTGTTGGCCAGATTAGCCATTGCCGGATTCTCATTTTTGAGTACACCGATTTCTGAAGCCTGCTTCAGCGCCTTGGTCGGAGCCTTAACTTCCTCATTGAGCTGATAAGCTGCTTCTGCCGGTACATAGCTTGCGGAGAACGCTGCCCCGCAGGCAATAGCTGCTGCTAACATTTTCTGCCAGTTTTTCATAAATAAAAAACCTCCCTAAATACTCCCCTGCATCAGAAAAAGCACCTCTCTGCCAAAAGCGCAGAAAGATGCTCCCATCTCAAAAGACGAAATCCCCTTCCCATCGCTCGCAGGTTCAGCAGCCTCCCAACGGCTGCTACGGTGATTGTCAAACAGGCAGTTCTCCTGACTCGGTTCATTGCCCCCCTGCGCCTTCCCAAAAGCAAAGCTCTCAGTGACTTAACTATGCAGGTTCGCTCCCCTTACAGTGGCGGGACCGTGCTGGCCTTTAACCAGCTTCTCTTTTCAGCAGCCGGATGTGCGCCGGCTTGCACCTGTTCCTTCTTATGCAGTTAAAATAACGATGTGAACTAACTCACAATCAGTATTCTACCATATATATATTAATTTTACCATAAGAAAATATTATCCACGCTATCCGGTCATACCGCCGGCTTTCCCGCAGCGCTTACTTCCTTCAATCCGTAAACCGCGCCAGCAAAAGCCGCCCCCATAATGCGTGTTTCATTATCCGGCTGCTTGCTGAGTTCCTGCATATGCGCACGAAATGTATCTTCCATCTTAATCAGGTTGAGATAAATAGCCAAGCTCAATTTATCCTGCAGCTTTTGCGAGGATAAAAACCCCGCCACCAATTTTCCGCGAACCTTCGGCTTTTCCGCAGCCATCAGGGCATTGGAGATGGACTGGATAATGGGGTCATTGAATTTATCTGCAATCTTCCATGCAGACATGCAGGCTTTCTTGACCGTTACACCATCACGAACCAAAAAGAATATAATCAACGAAGTCATGGCCAGCACGCTCTTATCTGCAGTAGTCCGCTTCGTGCAGGATTCATAGATATCTGCGGGGTCTTCCTCTGTACGCAGCCCCAATTCGATTACCTGCGAAATATCCTCTGCCCCAGGTTTAAAGAAAAGCCCTGCCGCCGTCATACAGCCGCGGGCACGCTCCAATGCATATTTATCCATGGTTATCACCTCAAGGAATAATTCGCCATGAACAGGGGCTTTTTCCTGCCTTTGCCGTCTAATATTTATGCTGCAAAAGTTCCTGCACGATTTCCATGCCGTTTGCCAGCGCCAATGTGCCATACGAAAAGCGGGCATCTTCCGTAACTTCCCAGCCAAACCAAGCCGGCGGCACAAACTTTTGGGCCGTTTCTACATCCAGAAATTCAACTTCCACATAATTGAAGCCAGCAAGATGGCCTGCATGCACATGCAGCTCTGCCACAAGGCCATCCTCCAAAGGGATTTTATAGCGCCGTTTCTCAATCATGCATGTTCCCGGACACAGACGTTTCGCCAAACTGTCAAATTCCTGCCGGGAAATTTCCGTCTCCCATTCCTCGCGCACCAACCCGGCACCACGCTTGACCGTCAACTGGAAATTACTGTCCCCAATCTGCCGAATCCTGATTTCCGGCAACAACGCCACATATCCTTGACGCAACAACTCATAATCCTCAGGCAGCGGCGGAAGGCTGTCTACTAAAAATTGCCGTTCTATTTCCATATAGCTTATCCTGCTCCTTTATAAAAACTATTCACTTAACAACTCCAACTCTTTTTTCATCTCAGAACTTAACAACTTGAATCTTTTGATCAAAATTTTTTCATAATAATCCTCATAAGCCTCACCTTCGTACTTCAAAACACTCTGATCAGGAATAAAATGATACTCCTTGCCATAAGAATTAACGTCCAGCATATATGAATCAATTTTCATCTTACTAATCATATTATTTGCGCTAGCTGTAATATAGGTTCTATTCAACGGTGAATTTAGAATATTATCCTTATCATTTCTAAGTTTTGTATCAGCTTCACCATAACTCAGACTTTTATCTTGGCACAGCGGAATTAAATGATGGTCTTGCAATTCTATCTTGCACTCTACATTTTTTTGCGATATGGTTCTTTTTTTCGCCGCATCCCAAGCAGTTAAAGGAACCAGAATATCTTTCTGAAAATCAGGAGGATTATTACTCAAGATATATGAAAGTATTCCTTGATGCATTGCTTTAGACCACGAATCTTCGCTCTTGCCCAAAAGTGTATTTAGGTCCGAATAGCCATCTTGGCAAAATATCTTATCAATACGAATATCCATTATACTTCTATCGCCATTGATTGCAAAATCATAAAGTTTTTTTACATCGTCTGAGCTTCTCGCATTCTGATTCGAGGAAAACGCACCACAAAAGATAGATGCCCAATACCAGCATTCAATTCTATCAACCACCTTCTTATTTTTCCAATTATCTGCCTTCATAAAAACACTTGCTATTGGAATTACCATCAATCGATACGATATTTGTTTAATTGATATTATGCCACATCTATATTGCAAAAATGCATAAGCTCTCTTCAAGGAATCAATAACACTATCTGTATAGTCAGATATCTCTTTAGATGATAATTTAAGTATTTTATTCTGCTTTACATCGTCAGAAGATATTTTATATTCTTGAGAAATATCGATTTTCTTTTTTACAGCCAACATAGCTATAAAAGCATTTTTAAAATCAGTATCCAACTCATTATCATCTATTATTTTCATATCTTCAGCAATATTAATGTTACTTTGCAAATTATCAGCAATCACTTTTGGTATAGCAATCGTCTCATTTAGTCGATTAATAATACGATTTGTTAACGATTCAGAACATCGATTATCAGCAGCAGCTCTCGCTACAACAAGATCAAAAACGGATAACTTAGTTCCCGAAGCATTCATGTTTTCAAAAATTGTAACAGCACGACCAATTTCGTTAGCGTCCAACTCAATATTATAGATAATTTGTCTCATTGTATCTAAGACAAATTCATTCATAGCGTTAGTCCAATTAGTTTTTAGTGTTGACCATGCGTCATCTGGATCATATTCATAAACTTCCCTTAATTCACCACTGAAAATTTCATCTATATTTTTCTTTTTATTATCAATTTCTTCTTTCAATTCATCAATTCTATTTTCAGCTATTTTGGAAATAGTTGATGTTACTCTAAATTTACCAGTCTTTGCCTCCCCTTTATCTTCGTAGAATTTATACAGAGGTAAAAGATATTCGGCAGCAGAATCTTTTTTACAAGCAGCTATAGGCGTTTTTATATGGTCTGAATTCATGAAAGCAGGATGCCACCATTTTAATTTACTTTTGGATACATCACCTTTTTTGATCCGCTTATACTCAATATAGTCAAGCAAATCACTAGGCTCTAGTGATTCTAATGGTTTCGGCGTTGATAAATTCTCTATACCAAAAACATCTTCAACACCATCGCTCTCTTTAGCTTTTGTATCCGGACGCAAATTCAAGAACCAACGATATCTCAACTTGTTATCTATTCGATCAAAAACCTCGTCCCATTCCTTATTATTGTCATCATAAATATCTGAAAATATATTCTTTAAGGTAGATAACCGTTGTTGACCATCTAACAAGAACACACATCCAGCATCTTGATTAGTTAACTGTTTTGCAGTATCTTTCTTTCTCATACACAAGCGCTTATAGCTGAAATCATTTTGCTTACCTTTCAATAACAAAAAACTGGTCAACGGAATTCTAACCAAGAAAGTTGCAGCAAGAGATTTCTGCTGTTCTACGCTCCATACAAAATCTCTTTGAAAATCAGGCAATAATAAGAGACCATCCATCTCTTCCTTAATAAGATTTCCAAATGATTTATTACTATTCGCATTAACTCCCATAATAAATCTCCCCAAATCAGCATATATTTTCTATCAGCACATAATACATTAAATAAGCTAAATTCTCGAATTGCTGCACAATTGATCAATTCTATCCATTGAAAATTTACTACCAAACATATTCTGGCAAGTCATAAGAAATTCAGCAACACCTCTAACATCTTCATCCAGACTATCTTTTCCTTCTATTAGTTCTTCATATAATACTTCTATTCCCCCAAGCATATATTGTTCAAACACCTTATCGCCATAACTTCTCTTATCTGGCTGTCTATCGTATCTAAATGCTCTATTTATGCGCTCATCTACTGAAGTTTTATCCTTATCATGCAACAACATGATAAGGCGATAATTTTGCATAAGACTCTTTTGGATTTTCAAGACCTGTTCAAGGAAAATTGTGTTTGCGGTAATGCTATTATCATGATCCACTTCTCCCATCCGTTCAAAAAGAAAACCAACAACAGGCGCAGCCTTAAGAACTTCTATATTAGAAGCAAAAATTGTACTACGTTGGATCTTACTTTCACCTGCTTTTTTAGATGGGGCTAAATGGCGCAAATAGTCTGCATGCTTACCAGAAAAAGACATTGGCTTATCAAACATCATTACATTCTCCTTTCAATATGGCTGCAGATTTTACTATCTGCTATCAACGTCCATTTTGAACCAATTCTATCTGCCAAATGTTGTTCTGCTAATTCACCATCCGTATCTTTTATAAAAATAACAACTTGCTCTGCAATACGTGGTAATTCCTTACATATTTTATGTATTCTTGATTTATCAAAGGACGAAAGCGGCGCATCCATAACTAATGGATATCCATCCACTCGGTCAACATCTTCCTCGGTATATTCATCACTCCGCTGTACATATTTTCTCTTTGCCAATTCAATCAAGCCAGCAATAAATGCAAAGATAATTGCATAGCTTTGTGCTGTATTTTGCTCAAGATTTGTACCATCAAACTGGCCATTAGGATCTATAACATCTGTTGTTATTGTATAGTTATCAGCAACATTAATACGGATTCCACCATCATATATATCTTCAAAAATGCTATTGATTTCATCTTGTAACATCTTTCGCGTATCTATTTCCCGCACCTTGTAATATTCGTGCAATTTTTCATATACAGCTCGTGCGTACGAAAGATACACAAGATTTTTCCGATTTCTTTGATCTTCAATCAGCAATTCATTTCGTTTATTAATTGCATTCTTTAATTGATAATCCACCTTACCTTTTTGACTATTTAGTTTAGCAAATTCATTTTCAGCATCCATCTTTAGTTTTTTAAAGCGAGCAATTTGGTTGTTTAAACTTTCAATTTTTTCTTGACTAGGAAGATTTCTATCAATCATACTCAACCGGTCTTCCATATCAGCGATTTGAGCCTCATCATTTCGTTCGTCTTTTAAAAGCTCTTGTAACTCCGTTTCGATATTATCTACATTCGAGACAAGCTCTTGTAATTCAGAAGCAAAATGTGTAGCCAACGTACTCACACTATAGGGAGGCAACATTTGCAATAGTTTTTCTAAATGTTCCCTCTTTTTTGCATCCGAGCTCAAATCAGCGCCACATATGCAACTTCCTCTGTCCAATAAAAACTGTACAGCATCAGCATGAAGTTCTGGAATTCCAGAATCCAACGCCCCTGCTTCTTTAATCACCGTCAGCGCTTGTTCAGCGAGATATTTGCTACATAATGCTTGAGAATTTTCCGCAAATTTATGAACATACCTCTCTGCATGCTGCTTTTTATTACTTTGATATTGTTTTAAGTTTATAGTGTATTTTCGCACCTCATTACTACGACCAATGCTGTCTCTCATCTCATTTTTCTTATTTTCAGCTTTTGTCAAATCACGCTGAAATCTCTCTGCTTCTTCTTTCGCTACCTGAATTCTTTCTTGAAGTTGTTGTACATCATTATTATACTTATTTATCTGCTCGGTAATCTCCTCAACTTTATTATTTCCAGACGCGCCAACATCCTGGAAGAATTTTCCCATTACCGTACGCTTCAAATTTTCTGGACCAAAATGGTTTATTGCGTTTAATGCAGCATCTAGCCCCACTAATCCCTTTACAGCTTCCTGAAACTCCTCACTTTTCTTTTCATCTAGCAAAGTACGACTCATTGCCTCAATTCTTTCACCATCAAAAAAGAAAAAACGTGCTAAAGATTCTGGCAATAGTGTTTTCATCTGCACATAAGCCTCATCTTTATTTAGTATTCTCCACTCGCCCAATTCATCTTGTTCTCTCATCAAGAATCCGTCTTTAACGACTTTTAAGGCGCGAATCTTTTTACTTAAGATCTGATATCGTGTCACTTTGTACATCACATTGTTGTGCTTAAGGATAATCTCAACTCTGACTTTTTCTTCATCATCGGTCCCCATCAACTCTTTAATCTCACGATTTAAGAGTTCCGAAACCTTAAAATCATTTGTTCCATATAAGCACCATCTAAAAGCCTGTTCAAGAGTTGTTTTACCAGAGCCATTTTCACCCATAATCACACTAACATTTTTATCACTACTCATCGAGAAGGTTAATTTATGCTCACCTTTAAATTGACGAAAATTATACAGTTGTATGCTTTCAATTTTCATAATTAACAAGCTCCTTTGTATATTCTTTAATTGTAGAAATATGTTTCTTAACTAATTCTGTCGGACTGTGCTTTTCCGTCTTCAAATTCATCGTCTCATCAAATATAACTCTCATCACGATACGATCTACTATTTTTTCATTCACATCAATATCTTCCATCATAACTCCTCCCAAATCCTTTCATTTTCTACATCAAAGTCATACAACTCATACGCTTCAATTAGATCGCTGTAAACAGAATCTGCTTCATATCGATTTATTGCCAAGCGCTCAAACTCTAACAATCTGGACAATTCTTTTTTAACCAACGAAATATCCCCATCACGTACTTGCTTATCTAAACTCGAAACATCCTCTATCGCATGTGGCAATGTTATAAAATCATAAATTACCGAAAAATCTTTACCAGGGTATAGACGCAGCACACGACCACGACGCTGAATGTATTCCTTCGGATTCATCGTACTTGCCAAAATAAAAGCTGTCTCTATTTGCGGTACATTGACACCTTCATCTAAGCATTTTATCGCGACTAAAGCCTGTATATCCCCATCAGCAAATGCCTGCAAACGCATTGCTCTTTCTTTAGCATCCTCATTTGATGTAAATTGTGCTGTATTCATATTGCAATCAAGATTCAACATTCTGGATATATAATCAATTTGACGTATATCTTCATCAATTACGACTTCACCATCTTGCTTCAGCAATCGTGTCGCACCACAATATATCAAAACATTCTTTTTATCTGCGTATTTTGATTCTATTAAATTTTTCAGTTTTATGATTTTATCAATCGCGCCAGACACTATTCTAGCACGTTTGAGCGCCAGTATTTTCCCATATTCGTTCAGGACAAGTTTCCCTTTTACTTTTATTAAACACCCCACCATTTTCTTAGTAATTTTTTGATATACTTCATATTCATCTCTCGATAAGTGGGTCACTATAGGATAGTAATAATACGGTGTGAGTTTATGTTCATTTATAGCGCGTCCTAAATCATATGTTATACATTTGTCACCAAAAAATTCTTTTATTGCATAAGTCCCTCCATCATCTTGATATCTTTCCAACGTAGCCGATAACGCAAGTCTAAATTCGTAATTAATATTTAATGTATCACGAAGATGCTCTGCTCCAATATTATGTGCTTCATCCACCACTAACAGAACATTAACTCCTCCTGTTTTCTCTAATTCTTTTTGTACAGATGAAGATGAAAAAGTCTTATTCGTACACAGAAAGCACACATAATTCTTGAAGCCTATTCTGAAATCAAACAAATCTGATGCTAGTCTTTTTTTATAATTCTTCGTATTTGAACCGCTATAGCCGATAATAGGTGATACTCCGAACCTTCTAACGTCTTCAGCCCATTGATCTACCAAATGCTGATAAGGACATACTATAACAATCACTAATCTATTTACATATTCACACAGATTAGAAATTGCAGCTAATCCTGTATATGTCTTACCTGTTCCTGTCGCCATATCAAAAATACCGCGATAGCCATTATTTTTCCAGTTTTCAATTGCCTGTTGCTGATAATCATATAAGTTTAGCCACTCCGGTTTTATAAATCCCCTATTCTTAATATCCATATCAAGTGTTGTATATTCTTCCCTATCTTCTTTTACACTTTCTAAGCGGATATTGTTTTCGTCATCAAGTTCATGTAAACACTTTGAATTAGACTGATATTTTTGCACAAACAACGCTTTAACTTCTGGAAAATCATAGACCTTTACATTTGATTCTCTATCTTCCCACAGTCTAGAAAAAGCCTCCTCTTTATTCTTCACTCTGTCTTCATCTACATTTTTCCAAGAACAAAATACATCAAATGATTCGTAGTTATTTTCCACCGAATTACCACTTTCATTCATTGATCCTGAAAATGCAACTACATTTCCATCCTTGTCTTCTATCAGCCCAACTTTTTCATGATACATACCACTTCCTTTATGCAGTAATGGCTCTACAATTTTAAAGTCCAAACATCTCTCAGCGATGAGGCAAGCCAACAAATTCAATCTATCCCGAGTCTTAAAATCATCATAATCTTTCAGTTCTCTTAGAAGCGCACTCTTAATAACTGCTTTTCTGTTGGTATACCCCAGCTTTATAGCCTCGATATCTTCCTCCGATAACCTTGGCGATGCTAAAATCTGAATGTGACCTCCATTTTTATACAGTTCATACAGCCCATCTGTAATCATGGATAGAATGGAAGATGAGAAAAACCCCACAGCACGCTTATAGCAAATAGCTTCTTTTAGTGTAGGTACATAAAACGCAGTAGCTATATCATCCTTTAATGTTCTATATTCTGATTTCAGCAAAACATCCTGCAGACTCACCGCAATCACCTTCAAATATTGTCTTCAATATATTCTAATGCTGCTTCCAATTGGCTAAAGTCATCGCTACTATTGTATGCCCCTACACTAATACGTATAGTTCCCGCAGGATATGTTCCTAAAAACTTATGCGCTAGCGGAGCACATTGCAAACCTGTCCTCAAATCGATATTCAATCGATTAAAAAGTTGTGCTGCGCTATCACTGCTAATACCGTTAATTACGAATGAAATTACTCCTACATAATCCTGACTGTCATTTATCCCTACTAATGTTATGAAGTCATGCTTTTTCAGTATTTTCAGCACATGTTCCCTATTGACTTTTTCCTTCATATGTAGGTCAGCAACCGTCATATTTTTTATTTCTACCAATCCAGCATGCAATCCAGCAATCGCCATCATATTCGGTGTTCCCATCTCATATCTGGCTGGTAAATTTTCTGGCATATCTTGATTTGCTGAATCTACTCCCGTTCCTCCATATAAAACTGTTGGCAAATCAACAGCCGGATTCAGCAAAAATCCTGACACACCCGTAGGTCCATATAATGTTTTATGCCCGGCAAAAACTGCAAAATCACATTTAGCTTGGGTGATATCTAAATCCACCAGTCCTGCTGTTTGTGCCATATCTACTACAGTCACCGCATTATAATTTTTAGCTAAGGAAAACACCTCCGCTACTGGTGTTATCAGCCCAATTACATTACTCGCATGGGACATGATGACCATATCCGGCTGACAATCTGCGAATTGATAACCGATACGCTCCAAGTCAAAGGAGCAATCGCTATTCACTGCCAGCACTTGCACATTTATCTGGTCTTTATAAGCATGGAGCACTCTTGTTACGGCGTTATGTTCAAAAGGCGTGATATAAACATTTTTGATATTTGTCTTTAACATGCCTTGAATAATCATATTCAACGCCAATGTCGCAGTCGGTGTGAAAATCACTTCATGACTAGGAGCATGCAACAATTCCTTTAACATCATTCTTGTTTCTGCCACAATTTCAGCGCCAGTTTTTTCGCCTTTACCACCACGCCCCATGCTACCGGCATTCTGCCGGTAAAACGTATCCATTGCTTCATACACTGCTGCCGGCTTAGGGTATGTCGTAGCAGCGTTATTAAAATATGCCATATTTATCTCCCTTAACAGAACTCTTGCAGGATTTCAGCTATAACCTGCCTTTTTTCCTGTTCGCTAATAGACTGTCCCATTGCTTCAATATTTGCCAGCAAGCTATTGCGCAGAAGTTTTGCCCGTGGCGAATACTCAATCTTAGCAAATCTTTTTTTAGCTGCTTTTCCCTGTGCATTTAAGAACGTAAATTCATAGTCACTATGCGGTTCTTCAGTTACTACACGTTCCTGAGAGTCTTCCACTTCAAACCCACAGGCCGTTTCCTTATACTGTTTTATCTTATTTTGAAAATCGATAAATGTTTGGTCGCTCCAATCCGTCAGTCGAAGCCCTGTTGCATATCGCACAATACTATGCAAAAGCTCATTATCATTAATTCCATCCGTGCGGCACAACTCCAAAAATTTGCTTGTTCCATCGGCAAATATTTCTTCAAACACAGCCAAAGGTAGACTATCACAAAAGTCCAGCATGATTGACTTTAATGATGCCCGCTTAGGCTGACCATGTTGAAAAACATCCCGCAAACACTGCGTCGCATCCGCCTGCAACGCAATCACAGCATGGTCAAAAAATGATTTTGCATGTTGAATCGCTAGACATAATTCAGACGGCTCTGTTAATTGCCGCTTAAAAATCCGTGGCAACTTTTCAAATAGCAATTCGCTGGCATTACGGCTATCTTTTACTGCCTTACGGAAAGCAATATAATCTGAATTTGTTTTCTCACCATTAGGCAAGCAACGCATATCACGCGCATACTTAGGCAACGAAAGATACCATTTGAACATGCCTTTGGCTACATGTTCAAAATTATCTGCTTTGCTTTCGTCTAATGTAATAAAATCAGCAAAGACCTTCTCTAAATCATGAATATAGATTTCTTTATCGTTTGACCAGTCAATTTTTTCTAAGGTGTAGTTTTCCGGACTAGCATTTATTTGCTGTAATAGGTCAGCAGTAATATTGACAGGCTCCCCTTTATCGTAGATGATAACGGTTTTCTTATGGCTATGCATCGCTACGGCTAAGTATATGGGAATAACACCTTTTCTAAGTCCGAACATAAATTCCGGTGCCATCAGTAGTTTATACAAATCTGCAAAATTGCGTCTTTTGCCACTTGCAGCGGGTTCTTCCATAAAGTGATATATGGTTTCTAAAACCAAATCCATTTGTTTATTACCGGTATTACGATTAAAGGTCCAACCATCTTCATCCACAGTTAATATTTTCGTCCGCATAAGCGTACTGCGCATAATCGAAACATCCTGCCCCGTTCCCGTAAGACCTAATTCCGGTTCTACTTCCGTACGCAATATAGCCGATAACACCTTATGACTGCTATTGATGGCCGTAGTCGTCAGTTCATTTTTGTTGATTACTTCATTATTAATAACCGGGGTATTACAATAAACGTTATTGCATATGTTGGAAAGCAGTCTTGACAACTGCGAACGGCGATGGATATTCTGCTTGTTCCCCATATGATAATAAGCTGCCTTACCGCGTTCTGGTCTGGTATATCGTTGAATAAACTCCCGTACAACATCATATAAGTCGCTATATACCAAATCATACTCGCCATAAAGAACACTATCGCCAATGGCATTTTCTCTTAGCTCTGTTACTGCATGAAATTCCAAGAGTTTATCCCGGATATCCATGTATTCCTGCGGCACGACAAAGAGAAAACGTTTATACTTAGCGTCTATTTGTGGCAGCTTTTCCGTTGCGGCTATTAATTCTTCTTCAGAATCCGGCAAAATAGCATAAATAATACCGTCAGCTTCAATATTTTCACTCTTGATATCCCAATCAACGTCAGCGCCTACTTCACTGGCATGGATGAATTCAAAAGCGAAGAAGCGCGTTATTTCACGTTCATCATTGTATTTAGCTGGGTACATATAACGGTCAAAATTCATTTGATTAAGAAGCTTCTTCACATCATAATTAGCATTAGCCGCTACAAAATCACCAATTTTTTGATAGATATTTACCCCCGAAGACTGTTTCAAGCATAAATAGCCGTTGCTGCGTTTCAAATAGAGTACGTATTTCTTGTCAATCAACTCTGCTAAGGCTTTATCAATTTCATCTATCGAATATTCCTGCTGTAAAATTCTTTCTAACTCTATTTGTGTAGGCGGTAACAGTTCAAATTGTTCCACCATGTAAATAAGGGCTAGAATTTTTATGATTTTGCCTTGTAAAGTATTACCAGTAACCCTGCCTAAAATATTCTTGGCCAATATATACGTTTTGTGTATTTCACCTGCATATACTTCTTTTTCCAGCAGTGGCAGGAAATAATCGAATACATAATCAGGAGTCAATAAACGGAATCCGTTAGTTTTTTGCCGTAAAAAGTCTACTAAGGTATAGCGCGTATCTGCTGACAGAAATGTAAATAGCGTTCTTTCATTCTGAGCGATTTTTTCTGATAAGCGTGGCAAAATAAATGTTGTTATCGGATGCAATGGATAACAGGAACATAGATAATGTCTCTTTTCCTGTTCTGAAAAACCTTTAAGGATATCATGTTTATCATAAAGTTTTTCCAAATCGTTAAAATTCTGTGCATATTCTTGCTGAAATTTCTGCCATTTATCTTCATCCTTCTGAATCGCTGTACCAATAATGCCATAGGTCTGCTCATAGTCATCACTTAAATGAATATGCTTAAATCGTTCAGACACGCCACGCCAGCCGTCCGTTTTTTGTTTTGGCAGCTTATCAATGTAATTGGCAATTTCTTTATGGGAAATCAACAGCAAGTGCAACTGATTTTTCCCACTGCGATTGCATTTTTCAGCAAAATCCTGCAAGAGCTTCGTATCACTAACAGAAGCCCCTTGAATATTTGCTTCAAGGAATTTGCTAAATTCGTCGTATACGACATAAATACCGGTGTACCCTTTTTCTTTCAAGCTTTCCAGTACACTTTCATACAACTCCACCACATCGAAGCCAATAAAGGGGTTAAACACACTTCCCGCAGTCAGTTGTGGATAAATCTTTTCAAACTCCTGATACGCTGCAATATCATAAGCGGTTAGCCGGGCAAGAAAATCCTGCATCGTGCCATTAATTTTAGCATTCAGTTCTTTATACGTTTCTGGAAAATCATTTTTCCACTTGTTCACACAACGGATGGCCGCCTTGTAATTGGTATCCGGCATAATATCGAGAAGATTCTCATCCCGCAAGGTGTGTTCTAATGCCATCAAGAACGCCTGCGGTATACTCGTGCTACTGCCAGAAATAATCACTGGCAGGATTTTATCGGTGGAATTATAATAGCGCTTGATTTCTCGTGCTAAGTCTTCTCGTTCAGCTAATTTAGGCTGTAAATGACGAAACTTTGCCCTGTCCTTTTTCAGCAGCAAAGAAAGCGTCGTGAGTACCATATGTGATTTTCCCCGACCATAAGCACCAATTAAAACACGCGCTCTATCCGTGGAATTTTCTGCCGTAGACTTCAGTACATCCTCCATAAAATCCAATGCTGAATTTGTGGGGATAAAATTCTCTATTTTTTCATCGTGGTATAAATCGTAGCTAAGATTTACGGAATACTGAAAACCATCTGCCACTTTTATCATTTGCTCATTCACCTTGTTCTTCCCAAATTTCTTTATAATATGCCTCGATATTTTCTAATGCTGTTTCCATTTTTAGCACCTTTACCACATCGAGCCCCGCAGTACGTACAATCTTCAATACGCCCATATTCTCGATATTTCGTAGCACCCTGAGTAAGGTAATTACATCGAGATTAAATACGCGGCCAATACTCCCCGCATCATTCTGCAGGCTATCCAAAGTTATCTCTTTTTGATTCGGATGCTTACTTAGAATCATTGCCCAGGCAATCCGCGCTGGAATTTGTTCTGCCGTCATAATATTTTTGCGATAAATCTTATTTTCCCGGCTGACATAGTCTACAAGACCTAATTCCCCTAACGGACAGGCAATGTTATTTTCTGGCGATACGTATTTCGCGCTGCTTTTATAACGCGGCAAATACGTACTGATTATACAGTTAAAATCATCCTGCAAAGAACGTTCTGCCACGTTGACACTCTCGTCCTGCATCGTAACCCAGTTTCTTAAACTGTTCATAAAGTCTTCCTTGGTAAACTCCTGCATTTTAAAGAAATTGAAGAAATAGTACCACGAAGTAGCTTCCTCCTCATTGTTGGCTAAATGATATTGCAAAAGCGCCAGCGTTCCCTGTTCTTCTATGTAACGGTCATATTGGTAAATCAACTCCCCCCATGGAGTAAATGTTTGGATGCGTTTACCAGACTTCTTTTCCTGCGTTATCCCTGCGACCTGTAGCCAATAGCGCAGAGACTTCACCATATTTGAACCAATGCCCAGCACATCCATGGGCTTTTCGTCCTTGCTTACAAACACGGCACCATTTTGTTTTACATACTTCATGCCTTTGCTGAGCCAGCCCTTACGAATAAAGAATGTCTCGTGGCCCCTAAATTTCATTATCTATTTCTCCCTTATCATTCGTTATTATTTCGTTCGCAAATACTTGTCCATCATGCAGCCGCCCGCCAAATATTTGGCGTTCATGCACTTATAGCAGTGAACGCACTTTTCCGGGTCAATATAGTAGGAATCACCGATTATGGAAATTGCTCCCGTCCTGCATAGTGATTCACACTTCAAGCACCTGCGGCAGGCATTGAATTTCCGGATTTGATAACCTGCCAGGCGCTGTAATTCATCATGATTTTCTACGTTTAAGGTCTTTACCTTTACAGCATGCTCATAACCATCCTGCATAAAGGGTTGTAACGATAGAATAGGCACATTGCTTTTCGCATCCAAAATAATGGTTTCCTGTAATAGTTTTTGTCCTAAGTCTTTTGCTACTTTGCCAAATGGTGTAAACATATTAATCAGTTCATCATCATAAGGCTTGAACAGCTTATAGATTTTTGAGTGTTCCTCTGATGTACAGTTCGTGAATTGCAGCTTGACAGTTTTTGCCGCAGCTAAGCCATTACCGCCTTGTCTTGCTTTCCACTTGCCGGAATCAACATAGACTTCCGCATCGGCCTTGCCAATCTTCTTGGCAAAATCAATCAAGAAATTTCGCCATGCCGTAGATTTATCCGGCATATAGATGCTAGACAGGAACTGTGCGCGGCTATTATTATTTGGGCAGCAATAACAACCCACCCGGTCATAACCTAAGCGATAGGCATCATTGAAATCAATCTTTTCGGATAAGATATAAAGCCAAACATCAATATCCTTCCAGTTGAAAATCGGCGCCGCCACAGTCTGTTGCTGAATTTTTACCGATTCCGTATTCTTCTCTACCCGGTTATATTTACTGCGACTGACCGATTCAAACTTGCGAATACCGTAAAAGGTCAAAATCTGCTGATTGCGATAAAAATTACTG